>JABEVI010000123.1 GCA_013044085.1 Steroidobacteraceae bacterium | reverse complement strand
GGCAAAGCCGCCGTGGGCGAAGCCGCAGAAGCGCCGGCTGCGGTCAATCGCTTGATGATTGCGTCGAGTTGATCACGGCTGCGCTCGATGTTCGTGAGGGTCGCCGAACGGGCGGCGAGTTGGGCGCGCAAACGGGCGATCTCGTCACGCGCGCCCATCCACAACACAGCGAAGCCGGTCGCGACCAGCACCGCGGCGATGCTCGCGGCAATCGAACCGCGCGCGGGCGGCTGTTCCGGCGGCGCGCGCGGGGGCAAATCACGCAACTCGCCGACCACACGCGTCGCGAAGCCCTCGAGACTCGTGAGGATGAAACGCCGCATTTCGGTCGTTTGACCGCGAACCGCGGCTTCGACCCGCCGACCCAGGTAATCCGCCGGCGCGGCCGCCGCCGATGGAGCGAGTTCGACCGGCGTCAGCGCGGATTCCTCGACGTCGCGCCTCTCGGGCAACAAGTGCAACTCGTACAGCACCTTGGAGACATCGACCGGTCTGAGCTGTTTCGGCAGCACGCCCATGGCGCCGAGCGCGCGCGCCTGGCCGACGTACAACTCGCCCTCCTGCGAGGTGTACATCATGATCGGGATCATCGCTGTGCGCGGGTTGGCCTTGATCGCCTGCACGGCCTGCAGGCCATCCATGCCGGGCATCAGATGGTCCATGAAAATCGCGTCTGGCCGGTTGTGTTCGAGATAGGCGATCGACTGTTCGGCGGACTCGGCCATGTCCACCTCGATGCCGTATTTCTCGAGCATGCGGCTCAAGACGACCCTCGCCGACTTCGAATCATCGACGATGAGCGCGCGCTTGCGGGTCATGATTCGCGCCGCATGTGATCCTGCCTGCGTCGTGACGCCGGCAGAACCAATCGACTTTAGGTCGATTCCTTGTTCTGTTCTATCCAGGTCAGCGCCGATTCGACGTCGGCAAGAGCCCCGGCCGTAAAGCCCTCGACGCGCGCACCGGCCGAAGCGGCCTTTTTCCTCGCGAGTTCGGCGGCCGCCACTTCATGTACCCACACGAGTCCACGACGGACCTTGGCGGTGAATTTCTGCTGTTTATCGTCGTTCATCCTGAAACTCCTCTCGTTGAAGGCGTGGTATCCGCCTTGCAAAGGTCCAAAAATAACGGCGCCCCGTGATGCGCGCCGCCCGGCCGGCGTCACTCGCGGATGCCGGCGCCTCGATTCATCAGCACGACAGCGAGCGTGAACATGCCGACGGCGGCGCCGATCATGATGACATAGGCGAACCGCAGGCTGACCTCGGATGTGCCGAGGAAACCGTACCGGAATGCACCGACCATGTACAGGATCGGATTGCCGCGGGAAGCCGCCAGAGCCCATCCGGGCAGCATCTTCACCGAATAGAACACGCCACCCAGATAGGTGAGCGGCGTCAGCACGAAGGTCGGAAACCAGGATATCTGGTCGAAGTTCTTCGCGAACATCGCGTTGATGAAACCGCCGAGGGAAAACACGAAGCTCGTCAGAAACGCCGACGAGACGACCACGGCGACATGCGCGAACCCGAGACGGGTGAAGAACAGCGAGACGATGGTCACGACGGTGCCGACCAGGAAGCCGCGTATCACGCCCCCGGTCACGTAGCCCAACACGATCAGCCAGTTTGGCAACGGCGAGACCAGCAGTTCCTCGACATGTTTGCCGAACTTGGCGCCGAAGAACGAGGATACGACGTTGCCGTAGGAATTCTGGATCACCGTCATCATGATCAGGCCCGGGGCGATGAATTGCATGTAATCGTGACCGCCGACCTGGCCGACGCGCCGGCCGATCAGGCTGCCGAAAATGACGAAATACAGCGTCGAGGTGACAGCCGGGGGCAGGATCGTCTGAGCCCAGATGCGCACGATGCGCCCGAACTCGCGGATCAGGATCGTCTTGAAACCGACCCAATCGGCCGCGGCGCGCGACGCGACGCCGCTCACGGGGCCACCCCGCTCGTCACCGGATGCGCACCGAGCGCGGCCCGCTGGGCGCCGGAGTCGACCAGGCGGATGAACAATTCCTCGAGGCGATTGACCTTGTTGCGCATGCTGTCGACCTGGATTCCCTGCGCCGTCAATTGCGCGAAGACATCGTTGAGACTCTGCCCCTTCGTCAACTCCACCTCGAGGGTGTGATCATCGACGAGGACCGCCCGGAAGCCGGCGATGAGCGGCGCGCTGGCGCAGGCCACGCGCAGGTTGAGCACGAAGGTTTCGGCTTGCAGTTTGCGCAATACGTTGACCATGCTGTCGCGTTCGATGATGCGCCCGCCATCGATGATCGCGATGTTCCGGCAGAGATTCTCCGCCTCCTCCAGATAGTGGGTCGTAAGGATGATGCTCGTACCTTCGGTGTTGATTTTACGAAGGAATTCCCACATGGACCGACGCACCTCGATATCGACTCCGGCCGTCGGTTCATCGAGGATCAACAGCGCCGGCTGGTGCATCAGCGCGCGGGCGATCATCAACCGCCGCTTCATGCCGCCCGACAAGGCACGCGCGATCGAATGCCGCCGATCCCAGAGTTGCAGCTGCTTGAGGTAAGTTTCAGCACGTTGCTTCGCAATTCGCCGATCAATGCCGTAGAACCCGGCCTGATTGACGACGATCGTGGACACCGATTCGAATTGGTTGAAATTGATTTCCTGCGGCACGATGCCGATGCAGGACTTCGCCACCGCCAATTCGCGGTCGATGTCGTGTCCGAAGACCTCGACGGTGCCGGCCGTCTTGGTGACCAACGAGGTGATGATGCCGATCGCGGTCGTCTTGCCCGCACCATTCGGACCGAGCAATGCGAAGAAATCGCCTTGCCGCACCTCCAAATCGATGCCTTTGAGGGCTTTGATGCCGTTTTTGTAGGTCTTCGTGAGCTGGCGCAGGAGAAGGGCTTGCATAGGGCCGCGAAGAGTAAGCTGCCGGGGGCGTGGACCGCAATGCCCCCTCGGGGTCGGGCGGTGGCGGATGATCTCAGCGCATCGGCACCAGGCCCAGGCTCAACTGCCGGCCGCCGGCGCAAGCCGGCAGCCGCGCGGCCACCGCGACCTGTAGTCCCCGCAGTTGGTTGCGCCGCAAGCCGGCCCGATCGGAGCGTTCCGCCGCCCCGACCAAACCGCTCCAGAACGCATCACAATGGCGCCAGCGCGGCGACAGATTCGCCGCTTCGCTCGCCGCAAGCGCCGTCAGGCGGCCAACCGTCGCCTGCCCGAATGCGGCCGCGGTCGAAGATTGCATGCCGAGCAGCAGCCGCGCGCTGAGTGGCGTGGTCGAGGCCAGGTGCCAGGCGTAGAAGAGCACCAAACGCACGAACGCCACCACCTCGGCCGCATCGGCCGGGAGCGTCTCGGCAACACGCCCGGACACCGGACCGCGCAAGCGCGGCAGCCAATAGAGCTCGTCGTTGAAGCGCAGGTCGAACAGCGCGTAGGGACAGCGGGCGATCTCGGCCTTGTGCGCGTCCGGCAGCGCCGCCAGACGCGGTGCCGCGAAGCCCTCGAGCCTCAGGAACCCCAGGTTCAGTTCACGCAGCGATCGCGCGGTCTCGACGGTGATGGCGGCATCGCGGCTCCAGCTATCGACGATGACATCCTGCATGCGAGCCTCCTGCGCCGCGACCCGTGCGGCACCAATGGATCTTCAGTCACCCCGTCACGCATTTCCGGGCGAACGCACCGGCAATACCTCAGCGAACCCCTGGCAAGGACGCTAACTTTGTGATTAATTTTTGTCAAATTTATTTGTGCTGCAAATATAGGGTTTTTGTCACCACAAGGAGGGGTTGCCATGAGGATTTCGGATGACCGTTACACCCGTGATCGATTGCGTTTCGATCTCGCCTTGCGCCTCATCCGGCTCGAGGCGCGCACCTGCACCATCCGCCTTTGGACCGGGCTCAGTGACGACCGGATCCGCAAGCTGTATCGCAGTTACGCCAGCGAACGAGACCGCACACCCGTGCCGAGGCATCGCGGCAAATCACCGCGCCAGACCGCCTACTTCTTCCGCAACCCGGAGCGCCAGTTCCAGGCGGCGCAACTCGCCAGCCTGTACCTGCTGCACGGACTGCTCGACCCCACACCGGCCGGGATCGAGGCGCATTACAAAATCGGCTCGCTCGAGTCCGGACTGCTCTTGTGTCGCGCCTATGAAGCGTATGTGGATCTGCACGAACCGGCGCGCATCTCCTTCGAGCACGCGTGGTTTCTGCTTTTGGCGCTGGCGAGACATACCGAGATCGACCTGGCGCGATGTGCGCCTTGCGGCGGCGTCCAGCTGCGCGATCTGCTCGCGCGCCGCGACGCGGCCTGCGCGTATTGTCGGCTCGAGTCGCTCGACGGGCCGGGCGGGGCAAACGCGCCCTGCTAG
>JABEVI010000019.1 GCA_013044085.1 Steroidobacteraceae bacterium | reverse complement strand
GCGCTCGATGAACAAGTCCTGAAGGACGAGCATTTCGCCGCGGCGTTCGCTGCCCTGCGCGCCGACTGTCTGGACGATTACGCACTGGGGCGCGGGTCCAGCGAGCAACGTGAGCGGATCGCGCGCGCCTTGAACCTCACCGCGTCGGACGATCGGTCGGTCGCACTTGCCCGGGCATGGCACCGCGCACTCGCGCCGCGAAATCACCGTTCCGCCGGCCGCGGCCGATGGCCTTGGGCGCTCGCGCTGGCGGCCAGTGTGGTGCTGGCGATCGGCGTCGGTTGGCTGAAGCCCTGGGAATCGACCGCGGTGAACCCTGGGACGGGAGACGGTCACGGATTCGTGCTGCTGCTCCGACCCGAGGTATTGCGTGGCGCGACCGCGCCGCCCCCGGTGCTCGTCCCGGGCACCTCGCCCAATCTCGACGTGCAGATCGTCGTCCGCGGCCCGGCACCCCGCTACACGGTCCGAGTGCTCGGCCCGACCGGAGCGTCGACCTACGAGGGTCTCACCGTGCGCACCGCGGGAAAGGCACATTACGTGCAATTCTCGATTCCGCGCGGACGGATGGCCACGGGCACCTATCGGTTCAAGCTGCTGCAACTGCGGGGCGGTCGCTGCATCCTCGAGCATCGCTATGTCCTGACCCTCGCCCTGCGCTGATCGATCCCGGCCCCCCGCTTGCTCGCGTGATGTTCTCCCCGATTCCGACACTCCTTCGAGGACGGGAGAAATACTCGAGGGGGTGAAATATGACACGGACGCGATCTTGGGCGGGCGTTTGGCGGCGGTCGACGGGCGCAGACACGCACGGGCCGGATGCGACACCACGGTGGCCTCGCCACGCGGCGTCAGCCTGCATTCTCGTGTTCCTCGTGGCCTGCGTCGGCCCCGCATCGGGGCGGGCGGGTACCGCTGCTGCCGGACCGGCGTCGCGAATGCTGCGCCTGACAGGCAGTGTGCCGGCGGCGCTGACGCGCGCGACCCTGATCGATCATCCAGGCGATGCCGCGCGCGAGGCCAACGAGCCGCTCACCGTGACGCTCGTGCTCGAGCGCGACCACGAGCGCGCATTTACCCGCTACCTCCACGAACTCTACCGACCCGGATCCCCGGAATACCATCACTTCCTCACGCAGCGCGCGATCGCGGACCGATTCGGTCCGTCGCGGGCCGAATACTCGGGGGTCGTCGCGTATCTGCGCGACCGGGGATTCAAGCTGCTAAAGGGATCCGCGAATCGGCTGACGGTCACGATGCGCGGAACGCGCGCGCTCACCGAACGCGCGTTCGACGTCGCGATTCGCGACTACCGGCTCGACCACCGGCGCTTCCATGCGAACAGCGCCGATCCAGCGCTCCCGGCCTCGATCGCGCCGCACGTGCAAGCCATCGTGGGGCTGTCGGATCTCGCCCGACCCTGGCGCGTCGGCACCGCCGGAGAAGCCATCTGGAGCAATATCCCGCCCCAGGGGCAGTTCTTGATCAGCTGTTTTTCGCCGGCGTTGGCCGAATCGATCAAGAATCTAAAGATAGAGGAAGCGCCCGGCCTCGCCGCCGCGATCGAGGCCGTGACCGCGCCGGTCGCATGCGAACTGAACATGATCGCCGCCTATGCCGCCAGTTACGGCGCGTTCCCCGACCCGACGCCGGGAACCGGCCAGACGATCGGTCTGCTGGAATTCGACAACTTTCATCCGAGCGATGTGCAGGATTACCTCGATCTGATGGGGGTTGGCGGGCAGTTCAGCCAGCTCTCGGAGGTCGACGTCGGTGCCGGTGCGGGACCACCGGGTCCGGGCGAATCCGAAGTGCTGCTGGATGCCGATATTGCGATGTCGCTCGCACCCGGTGCACACGTGGCCGTTTACGACGGCTCGTTCCAGGGTGCCGGCAGCTTCCAGGCGATGTTCAACGCGATGATCAATGGCGGAGTCAACGTCATTTCCAACAGCTGGGCGGCCTGCGAGAACCAGGAATCGACCGCGGACGTGCAAAGCCTGAACAGCGTACTGGCGAATGCCGCCGCCGCCGGAATCACGGTCATCAGCGGCTCGGGTGACGATGGCAGCACCTGTCTAGATGGGGCCGCGAACACGGCCGCCGTGCCGGCCGACTCGCCGAACGTCACCACGGTGGGTGGTACCACCGCAACACCGACCGTGGCCGGCGCCTACCAAAGTGAGCAATGGTGGGATGGCACGAGCCATACGCCGCCAACCGGCCAGGGCGGCTTCGGGGTCAGCAAGTTCTTCGGTGTCCCCAGCTATCAAGCCTCGCTCACGTCCGCAACCGGTCGTTCCGTGCCCGACGTGGTCGCTCCGGCCGATCCGGCTGAAGGCTGGACGCTGTGCCAGGCTGACCACGGAGGCTGTCCGGCGCCGTTTCTGTTCGGGGGTACGAGCGCGGCCGCGCCGGTGTTCGCATCGCTCATCGCGGTGCTAAACCAGGAACTCGGACACAACCTCGGATTTTTGAATCCCGCGCTGTACTCGTTGGCCGGGAGCAGCGCGTTCCATTCGGCGGCCTCGATGGGCTCGGACTTCGCCCACGTCGGGCTCGGATCGCCGAACGTCAATGAGCTGCGGCGCCTGCTCGCCGGTGGCACGACAGGCGGCGTCGACATGGCCCACTCCGGCATCGTGGTGCCGCCGATACCGGTAACCGCGGACGGCCACAGCGCGATGCCGGTGTCGGTTACGCTGCTGGACAACAACTTCTACACCGTCAGCGGCCAGAGTGTCACGTTGAGCGCGAACAGCGGCTCGCATGCGCTGATCACCACGGTACGCGGTACGACGGACCTCGACAGCGGGGCGGCGCTGTTCGAGGTCACGGACACGGTGCCGGAGACGGTCACGCTGACCGCCTCGACCTCGGCCGGCGCACTGCCCGGCACGGCGACGGTGAGTTTCGTGTCGCCGCCGGCGGCCTCGGGCGGCATCAGTGCATCGCCGACGACGGTGACGGCTGACGGTGTCAGCACCACCGGCATCACCGTCACGCTCAAGGATGCGAACGGCAACCCCTCTCCATACAAGGTGGTGGGTCTTGCGCAAGGCAACGGCGGATCGCAGATCTCCGCGGCGACCGCGACGACGGACTCGACGGGCACCGTGAATTTCACGGCGACCGACGATCTGGCGCAGACCGTGACCTACACGGCGACCGACATCACCGACGGGAACCTGCCGGTCCCGGGCAGCGCGCAGGTGCAGTTCACGAACGCGCCCGCGACCCCGCCGTGCAACGTCGGACTCGGTACGGCCGCAGCGGGCTACGCGGTGTCGACGTTCGCGAGCGGCTTTGCCTACAACGGAGGCTTATGCTTCGGCCCCATCGGCCTCACCTTCGATCCGCAGGGCAACCTGCTGGTCGCCGACAACTTCACCGGACTGCTGTACCAGTTCAGTCCCCAGGGTGGTAGCGCCGATCCCGGGCGCGTGATCGGAAATCCCTTCAACGGCGCCGGGCTGAACGGACTCGTGTTCGGCAAGGACGGATCGTTATATGCGACGGGCCGGGCCGGGCCAGTCTGCGTCATTGTCAACGCCGTCGTGCAGATCGATCCCCAAACCGGACAGATCACCCGCTACCTAAACGCGCCGGGCTGTCCGACGGGAATTGCGGTCGACCCGCTGAGCGGGGATCTGTTCATCTCGGGCTACGGCGGCATCTTCCGGTTGTCGAACTTCGCGACGGGTGCCGGTACCTTGATCAATTACTCGACCGTGGGCGCGGATGGGATGACGTTCGCTCCAGACGGGACTTTGTATGCCAGCGACAACGGCAGCGGCGTCGTCTACTCGATCACCGGCACCAACAGCGCCACGCCGGGTGTGGCCACTGCGATCGCTTCGGTCCCCGGCGCCGATGGCATCACCCTGGTGACGAACCCGGGCAATGCCGCGCTGCCCTACGTGGTCGTCAACTCGAATGCCGGCGACATCGTCAAGATCGATCAGACGACCTCGCCGGCGACGGTAACGACCATCTACAGCGGGGGTTCCCGCGGGGATTTCGTCACGGTCGGCCCGGATGCGTGCATGTACGCCATCCAGACCGATCGCGTGATCAAAATCACGAACGCCGATGGCAGCTGCTCATTCCAACCGATCGCGGTGGCCCCGGCGGTCGCTTTGACGCCCGCGGTGGTCGCGCCCGATCCCACCCAGGGTTCCTCGATCACGTTGACCGCGCAACTGCAGAACATGGCTAACCCGGCCGGTGTTCCGGTGCAGTTGCTCGTGACCGGCGCCAATCCCAAGGTGTATGCCGGCGCGACCGACGCGAACGGCCGCGTGAGCTTCACCTTGACGGGGGTCGAACCGGGCGAGGACCGGGCGACCGCGGTGATCTCTTCCAACGGCACCGCGTTGCCTTCCAACGCGGTGCAGGTGCAATGGCTTGCCGGGCCACACACCACGTTCATCGGACTCAATCAGAATCCGGACTCGGACACTGCGGGCACGCCGATCACCCTGACGGGCACGCTGGTGGACGTCTCGGCGAGCCCGGCCGCGGCGCTGTCGTCGCAGACGATCGAGTTCACGCTCGACGGGCAGAGCTGCAGCGCGGCGACCGATGGGACCGGGACGGGGAGTTGCGCCGTAACGCCGACGACGAGCGGCGTGGCGACGCTGAATGCTGCGTTTGTGGGCGGAACTGCCTACATGGCAGCGCAGGCGACCCGACGGATCGACGTGCAAGTAGCCGCGCCGGCCGTCTCGATCGCGGTCAACCCGACCCCGATTGTCGTTGGGAGTAACGCGACGCTCACGTGGTCGAGCGCCAATGCGACCTCGTGTACCGCGAGCGGGGCGTGGAGCGGCACGCAAGCGACCTCGGGCAGCCAGACGGTCTCCCCCGCCGTGGCCGGAAGCGACACCTATACGCTCAGCTGCACGGGCGCGGGCGGTACCGCGAGCGCCTCAACGGTGCTCGCAGCGACGGCGCCCCCGCCGACCGCGACGATCGGCGTCACCCCGACCTCGATCGCGGTCGGAGGCAGTGCGACGCTCACGTGGTCGAGCACCAATGCGAGCGCTTGCACCGCGAGTGGCGCGTGGAGCGGTACACAAGCGACCTCGGGCAGCCAGACGGTCTCGCCGAGCGTGACGGGTAGCGACACCTATACGCTCAGCTGCACGGGCACTGGCGGTACCGCGAGCGCCTCGGCGGTGCTCGCAGCGACCCTGGTGAGCGTCACGGTCGCGGCACATTCGGGTGGCGGTGGCACCATGTCGATTCCAGTGCTCGTGCTTCTCGGCGGTCTGGTCGTGCTGCGCTGGCTTGCGCGCCGCGACTCCGCCGGTGTGCGACGGTCGATGCTGATGGTGCTCATGCTCGTCGCCGGTGGTTCGACGGGTGTCGCGCATGCGGCCTCCCAGGTGCTGCTCGACCGCCTCTACCTCGGGGTGCGCGTCGGCGCGATGCCGCTGTCGATAAATGCCGGGAGTATCGATGCGCGGCTCGCCGCGAGCGGCTTCGGCTCCGTGACCGCGCAGCAAAACACCAGCGGCACCGGTGAGACCCTCTATCTCGGCGTGCAGCTCAGTCGGTACAACGCGTTCGAAATCGCTTATACGAACCGCGAGTCGCAGGTGGCGTCGCTCGCCGGCACCCTCGGTTCGGTGACCGATCTGCCGGCCCTGCTGAGCACGGCCGCGGGGTCGTTGCGTGGCTACGGCAACATTTTCTCCGCGAGCTACCGTGCACGGATCCATCTGCTAAATCGTTTGTACCTGGATCCGCGGGTCGGGGCCTTTTACTGGAGCACGCGTGAACGCATCCTCGGTCCCGGCACGAGCTTCACG
>JABEVI010000122.1 GCA_013044085.1 Steroidobacteraceae bacterium | reverse complement strand
GCGTCTTGGTGTGCGCATTGCCGTGCCTCATCGAGACTCGCATCAAGGATGGCAACCGCCTCGTCGACGTCCGCCTCGCCGATCATCAACGGCGGCATGAAGCGCACGGTGCTCGCGCCACACGACAGCAACAACAGTCCGTTGTGGAATGCCCGTGTCACCACGGCATCGCAAAGCGCCTTCGCCGGCGTCCGGCTCGCCCGGTCGAGCACGAGTTCCATGCCGATCATCAGACCTTTGCCGCGAACCTCGCCGATCACCTCGTGTTTGGCGGCGAGTTCCCGCAGGCGGTTCATGAAATAGGGTCCAACTCGAGCCGCATTGTCGCGGAATTGCCGTTCAACCAGGTCCAGGGTCGCAAGCGCGGCCGCACAGCACAGTGGATTGCCGCCGTAGGTGTTGCCGTGGGCACCACGCGGCCAGCGCTCCATGAGCGAACGCTTCGCGGCGACGATGCCGATGGGCAGTCCCGAGCCGAGTCCCTTCGCCAGCGTGACGATATCCGGCGAGACCCCCCAATGTTCACTCGCGAACATTTTGCCCGTCCTGCCGACACCGCATTGCACCTCGTCGAATATCAGCAAAATGCCGTGCCGGTCGCACAAGGCGCGCAGGCCGGCGAGGAAGTCGTCGGGCGGCACGATGTAGCCGCCCTCGCCCTGAATCGGCTCGACGAGGATCGCCGCAACTTCGGTAGCCGGCAAATTCGAGGTGAACAGCACCTCCTCGATGTAGGCGAGCGCGGCGCGGCCGGGATCGGCGCCGGCGAACAGCGGTCGGTAGGGATTGGGATAGGGCACGTGGGTGACGCCCGGCATGGTCGGAAAGAAGCCCTTCTGCTGGGTGTACTTGCTCGCGGTGAACGCGAGCGAACCCATGGTGCGGCCGTGGAAGCCGCCGAGAAAGCCGATGAACCTCGGCCTGCCGGTCACGTGACGCGCAAGCTTCAAGGCCGCCTCCACGCTCTCCGTGCCGGACTGCGCGAAGAAGCTCATCACCGGCTCGCCGAGCGGTGCAAGTTCGGCGATCCGTTCCCCGAGCCGCACCTGAGCTTCGTGCCAGAAGTCCGAGGAAATGTGCAGAAATCTCTCCGCTGCATCCTTCACCGCCTGCACGACGGCCGGGTGGCTGTGACCGGTGCTACAGACCGCGATGCCTGCGGCGAAGTCGAGAAACCGATTGCCATCGACGTCCCATACCTCGGCGCCACGGCCGTGGGACATCACGAACGGATAATCCCGCGGATAGGACGGCGATACGACCTTCGCGTCGCGCTCGATGAGCTCCCGGGCTCGTGGTCCGGGCAAGGCCGTTTTGATTCTGGAGTTCTTCACGTACGGCCCCGGTTGATCCGCCTGGCGCGGAGCCGGAATCATACACCGGCACCGCCGGAACGCGGACCGGTGCCGCCCGCCTACGCTGCGTGAACGGGTGGACGGATCCCGTCGGTCGATGTCCGCAGCTGGCGCTGCAGGCGCGCCCGCGAAATCAGCCCCCTGACGATCACCGTGCGATCCGCCCCGCGCTCGATCACCAGCACATGGGTGAGGGCCTCGTGGCGCAACATGCCGAGAAGTTCGCCCGCATGGGCGGCCTGCAGCTCGCTCCATTCGAGCGCGGGCAGCTCCGACCAGGGGGTCATGATGTGCCCGACACGAATGTCACGATGGTGCTCGTAGTTGGAGTTCTGCAGGAATTGAAGCGGCCGCTCGCCCTGTATGTCATAGGACGTGATCAAGCCGACGATGCGCCGCTCATGCATGACCAGCAACGCGCGTACACCGAATCGAACCATGTCTTCCAGGGCGGAGTCGATCGGACGCTCCTGATCGACGGTGACGGGCGCCTCGCGCGCGAAGTCGGTGACCGCCAGAACGGCCGGATCGGCGGGCCCGATCATCCGATCGTGGTTCACGGAGCGTTGTGCGAGCACACCCTCACCGTCGATCTTTGCGGGCCTCAAGGCGATCTTGTCCATTACACGTCCTCCCCTACACAGGCACCCAGTACCCATAGGACAGCGAACCGGCGCCCGCGTTCCGGGATTCGGTTCATTGGTGCTATATTACGGAGCTATCGGACCACCGGCCTGCCAACGCAAACTCATGAGCGGCATCGAGGAGCGATTCGCGGCGGCGCTTCACAGCACCGCGCGTGCATGGCGGCAGGCGCTCGATCGACGCCTCAGGCATCTCGGCATCAGCCAGGCTGGGTGGCTGGCGATCGCGGTCGTTGCCAAGGTGGGAAGACCGCTTTCCCAATCGGAGCTCGCGGACAGGCTCGGCGTCGAGGGCGCGACGATGGTCGCCATGATCGACCGGCTCGTCAAGGCGCAGCTCGTGATACGCGTGCCGTCCTCGCACGATCGGCGCATCAAACACATTGCACTGACCGACACCGGCACGCGTTTGTACGGGCAACTGCGTGCCGAGGCGGAGCCCTTTCGACGCGAAATCCTCGCGAATGTAGCACCGGCGAGCTTGCAAGCCGCGACGGAATTGCTCGAGCAACTGCTTGCTCTGATCGAAACGCACACCTGAGAGCCCGGCACGCCCGGCGAGGATCCATCCGCCCTCACCGTGCGGCGAAATCCTCGGTCCAATAGATCCCGTACGGCCCCATCGGATCCAGGGCGAAGCCGATTCCCGTGTCGTGGAAATGTCGATCCATGATGTTGCGGCAATGACCCGGACTCGCCAACCAGCCGCGCACCGCCTCGGCCGGTGTCATCGCGCCGGCCGCGATATTCTCGCCCACCCTGCGGTACCGTCCATAGCCGCTGCGTCGAACCCGGGTCGTCGGCGTGCTGCCGTCGGAGCCGCGATGCGAGAATCGGCGATGCGCGGCCATGTCGCGCGAATGCGCAAGGGCCGCGGCGGCGAGCGCGGCGTCGAAATGCAGTGGTGGCGCCGCGCCAAAGGCGGCGCCACCGCAGAACCTCGGCGAGGCACGCGCCGCATTTACGAGCGCGAGCGTCTCCCGGGCGAATCTTCCGTCCTTGCCGGCGGCTGGCAGTGCCACCGCCGACGCCAGCACGATCCAAGCCTGCCGGCCGCGACGAGCGGTGCCGATTCGCCGGTACGCCGCACGGGCGAGCACCGTGCAGGCGCCGCGCGCCAGTTCCCGCGCCGTGCGCCGATTGCTGCGGGGGCCGCTGACATGCAGTAGCGTGGCCTGCTGCGCGATGTAGCCGGACTCGCGCATCGCCACGCGCAGGGACTCTCCGGCCGCCACACGCGCCGCGACGGCACGAACCCTGCGGTCCTCATGCAATGCGCCTGAGCGCGCCCCGCAATCGATCATCCTGTCGCGATTGATCCAGCTGGACAGGCGCGCGTAAGCCGGCGCCGCGCCGAGCACCGCCGCCGCGCACAGCCATGCGGCGGCGCGCGTCATGGCGCGATCGGGATCACGGCCGTCAGATCACATCCCACGGATAGCCGCCCTGTTCGAGCACGTAGGCGGCGAGCGCGCGCACAGCCTCGTCCTCATTGCGTGTGATGCGCCGGATGGTGCCGGCCATGCGTCGCTTTGCCTGTTCGGCGAACATATTGGCCATCGCGATCGCCGGCGCCGCCTTCGCGGGCTCATCGACGAGACCGGCGGCGCGTGAAAGCACGCACAGTCCGACGAACAAATCGATCGCGAGGTCCGCAATCCGCTTCAATTCGAACTGCCGATCCGCAATCGCCTTGCCGTGCCGGCGAAGCACGAAATCGCAGGCCTTCGCCAGTTCCAGCGTGTAGCGCTCGTAGATCTCGCTCGCCGCGCGCAGCGCCGGCGGCGTCTGCGTCGAGATCCGGTCGCGACCGATGCCGGTCGCCTGCGTCAGGCGTTTTTCCGCATAGTCGCCGAGCACTCCGAAGCCCTTGATCGGATGATTGAAGATGTCATCGATCGCCGCGCGTAGATCGCCGAATGAACGCCCCAGTTCCTTCAGGCCGGACAACGCGATGTAAAGCCGCAGGACCTCGTTGGTACCCTCGAAGATCGTCAGGATGCGGCTGTCGCGCACGGCCTGTTCATAGGGGTGATCGCGCATGAAGCCGCTGCCGCCGGCTATCTGCAGGGCCTCGTAGGCGGTGCGCTGCATCGCCTCACTGGCGAAGACCTTGCTGATGGCCGCCTCGGTCGAATAATCCTCCACGCCCGAATCGATGTAGTGCGCGACCATCCAGACGACGCTCTCCGCGGCGAAACAATCGAGCGTCATCTGCGCGATCTTCTCGCGGATCAGATCGTATTCGCCGATCGGATGACCGAATTGATGGCGTTCCTTCGCCTGCGCGGTCGCGAGCGCGAGCAAAGCCTTCATACCGCCGACGGCACCGCCGCCGAGCCCGGTGCGGCCATTGTTCAGGATCGCCATCGCCACCTTGAAGCCCTTGCCCGCCTCGTCGAGCACGTTGCCCGGCGGCACGCGCACCTGATCGAAGTTCACCGTCGTCGTCGAGGAGGCACGAATGCCCATCTTGTCCTCGTGCCGGCCGTGGCTCACCCCCGGCCACGCCGCCTCGACGATGAAGGCGGTGATCTTGCCGTCGGCGGCCGGTGTGCGCGCGAACACCGTGTACAGGTCGGCGATGCCGCCGTTCGTGATCCAGATCTTCTCGCCGCTCAACGTCCAGCTGCCGTCCGGATTTCTCTCGGCATGCGTGCGTATCGAGGCGGCATCCGAGCCGGATCCGGATTCCGTCAGGCAAAACGCCGCGATCATCTCGCCGCTCGCCAGGCGCGGCAAATAGCGCGCCTTCTGGTCGGCCGTACCGAACAGCAGCAGGCCCTTCATGCCGATCGAACTGTGCGCACCGATGGTCAGCGATACCGAGCTGTCGTGACGGCTGGTCTGGGACAATATGCGCGCGTAACCGGCGTTCGAGAGGCCGATGCCGCCGAATTCCTCGGGTATGATCAGGCCGAACAGCCCGAGGTCACGCAGGCCCTGGATGAACTCGGGAGGCTGCGCACCCTGTCTATCCCAGCGTTTGAAATCGGCGCCCTGAGGGGTCAGGAACCCGTCGATCGCCTCGACCATCATCGCCAGGGTCGCTCGGTCCTTATCGAGCATGCGCGGATAAGGCATCAGACTCTCGACCGCGATCCGCCCGGAGAATAGTCCTTTTACCGCGCTCATGGGTGACCGCCTAGTGTTCGATGTGATCGATGACCAGATTCGCCTCGCCGGCAGGCTTCAAGACGTCGTAGTTCTGTTCACCGTACAGATCGCCCGCCGCCGGCAGCGGCTGGCCGTTGAAGCTCACGCGCGCCGTCAGGACCACATGCTCGCCGACCGCCAGCGCACGTCCCGGCACCATCGAATCGCTGCTCGACAGCTCGACCCGTGTACCGATCGCCGCGGTGGTAAGGCGCTTTACGGCGAGCGGCGGCCCGTTGCCACCGGGCACCTGCGCAAACACGAACAGCGCCGTGGCGCCGTGCAGCCGCTTCTTCAAGGCCGGAGAGATCGTCAAGCGGATCCTCACCGCGGCCGACGCGCCGGTCGACGGACTCGCGGCCGCTGACGGTGGCGCCGGCGGCGCCGGTCCAAGCTCAGCAATCCGCGCATTCAACAGCCGCACCACGGGTGCCGGAGGATTCATGGCGATCAGCGCCTGCCAGCGGCTGCGGGCCAGGGCGTCGTCGCCGCGGACGGCGGCTGCGAATCCACCGTAGAGAAGGGCTTTCGGATTGGTCGGCGCCATGGTGACGGCCTGCTCGAACAGCTGCGCGGCCTGCGGCGTGATCTCGCCGCCGGCTTGCAGGCTCAACGCCTCGCCGTAGCCGATCGTCGCCCGCAGGCTCTTGCCGTGACTGAGCGTGAGCGCGCGATCGAATGCCAGGATGGCATCATCGAGGCGGCCGGTCGCCACGTAGGAGCGGCCGAGCATCAACCAACCGGTCAGATCCCCCGGATGATCACGCAGGTGCTTTTCGAGCTTGGCGATCATTGCGGCGATCTGCGGGCTCATCGGCACCGTCGACTGCGTCTGCGGCGCACTCCAATTCCAAGTCGACCAAAGTTTATACAAGCCGCCGGCACCGCCGATCACCAGCACAGCCACGAGTGCCGCGATCGCACGATTGCCTCGGTCCTTGAGCAGCGGAACGGAAACGGCCGCGACCGCGATTGCCGTCATTACGGCCGCGATAATCAGGAATGTCGTCATTTCATGTAGATCCGGCTTCCGGCTCGTCGTCCAGAGGCATTTTCGAGCGGGCGCGCACGACCCGGATGATCACCACGGCGCCGACCAGCAGCAATGCGAACGGCGCGCCCCATATGAAAATCGTCTTTCCATCGACCGGTGGATCATAGAGCACGAACTCGCCGTAACGGGCCTTCATGTAGCCGTAGATCTGCGCGTTGCTCTTGCCGGCGACCAGCATCTGCCGAACCTCGGCGCGCAGCTCCGCGGCCAGTTCGGCGTCGGAATCCGCGATTGCCTCGTTCTGGCAGACCAGGCATCGCAGACGGCGCGTAATGTGTTCGAAGCGCGACTGCAACGCCGGATTGACCAGTTCGCCCTTCACGTAGACGCCGGGGGGAAGCGCTCCAAAGGCGGTGCCGATTCCGGCCGAGACGATCGCCGCGAGCAACAACCCGCCGATCGTCGTTGCCCGGGGCCTCATGCGCCACCGCGCCGCGCCGCCTCGATGCGCGGCAGGAATTGTTTGTTCCACACCGCCATCGTCATCGGCGCAATGTGTTTGAAGAGGATGCGTCCCTTGCGGTCGACGAGGTAGGTTTCCGGCGCGCCGTATACCCCCCAGTTGATCGCCACATGCCCGTTCTGGTCGAATCCGACCGCCTGGTAGGGATCACCGAGATCGCGCAACCATTCCTGGGCAGCGCTGCGCTGGTCGTTCCAGTCGAGGCCGAGTATCGGCACGACGTGCTGTTGCGCTATCTCGAGCAGCGTGTGCTGCTCCTCGCGGCAGGCCTCACACCAGGTTGCCCAGACGTTGAACAGATACACATGGCCCTTGAGCGCGCGGTTGCTGACGGTGCGGTTCGGATCGAGCACGTCTGTCAGCGTGAATTCCGGCGCCGGCTTGTCGATCAGCGGCGAGGGCAGATAATGGATATCCCGTTTCGGGTTCAAACCGACCGCGAAGAGCACGATCAAGCTGATGAACACTCCCAACGGCAGGAGATACTTCCACATCAGGCGACACCCGGCGTCGGCTTGACCGGGGGGGGCGGCGCCGCAACGGCCGGTTCGGCGGCCGTCGAACGCGCCTTGACGCGGTAACGCCGGTCGCTCGCCGTGACGATGCCACCGAGCGCCATCACGAGTGCGCCCAGCCACACGTAGCGCACCAAGGGCTTGTACTGGATGCGCAGGCTCCACGCGCCCGCACCGAGAGAGTTGCCCATCGCCACGAACAGGTCGCGTTTCCAGTTGAAGGTGATCGCCGCGTGACTGTTGTCGACCTGTTGCACGGCGAAGTGCCGCTTCTGGGGTCTCAAGGTCGCCACCAGCCGGCCGTCACGCGTGACCTGGAACAATCCCTGAACCGCCTCGTAATTCGGGCCGAACACGTTCTTCGTCGACACGAACTTGAAGTCGTAGCCCGCGATCGAGAAAGTCTGACCTGGATGCAGCGCGACGTCCTTCTCCACGCGGTAGGTCGAGGCTCCGCTGACACCGATCGCGAACATGCCGACGCCGATGTGGGCGATCGTCATGCCGAGCAATGCGGTCGTGAGTTTTTGGCCCTGACGCCAGCGTTGCACCGGCTCGAGCAGCGCGGACAAAATGATCCAGATGCCGAAGGCGAAGCCGATCAGCGAGACCCAATGGATCGCGCCGAAGCCGAAGTGCTCCAGGCAGAGCGCAAGCAGCACTCCGGCGCCGAGCATCCACCAGATCGGTCTGGCGGCCACGGTGAGCTTGCCGCGCCGCCACAGCGCGTGCATGCCCACGGCCAGGAATGCGAGCATCGGGATGATGGGCACCAGAAACATCAGATTGAACACCGGCCGTCCGACCGAGATCTTGCCGATGCCGAGCATTTCGTAGACCAGCGGCGCAAGCGTGCCCCAGAGCACCAGCCCGGCCGCCCCGACCAGCAGCACATTGTTTACCAGCAGGAAGAACTCGCGTGAAAACAGCTCGAATCCGCCGGGCACGTAGAGCTTGGGCGCACGCCACGCGTACAGCGCGAGCGAACTGCCGATCGTGAACACGAGACCCGCGAGAATGAACATGCCGCGCTTCGGATCGGTCGCGAACGAATGCACCGAGACGAGCACGCCGGAGCGCACCAGGAAGGTGCCGATCAGGCTGAGCGAAAAGGCGAAGATCGCTAGCAGCAACGTCCAGCTCTTGAAGATGCCGCGCTTCTCGGTGACGCTGAGGGAATGGATCAGCGCGGTCCCCACCAGCCAGGGCATGAACGAGGCGTTCTCGACCGGATCCCAGAACCACCAGCCGCCCCAACCCAGCTCGTAATAGGCCCACCAGCTGCCGAGCGTGATGCCGATCGTCTGGAACGTCCACGCGGCGATCGTCCAGGGGCGGGTCCACTTCGCCCAGGCCTGGTCCAGGCGGCCTTCGAGCATCGCCGCAATCGCGAAGGCGAACGCGACCGAGAAACCCACATAGCCCATGTAGAGCATCGGCGGGTGAATGGACAGCGCGAAATCCTGAAGAATCGGGTTCAGGCTCGCACCGTTCGGCGCCGCCGGGATCAGGCGCTTGAACGGATTGGAGGTCCACAAGGTGAACAACAGGAATCCGCTGCTGACCGCACCGAGCACGCCGAGCACGCGGCTTGCGAACGTCGCCGGCAGTCCGCGGCTGAACGCCGCCACCGCCAGATTCCAGATCGCCAGGATCAGCACCCACAGCAGCAGCGAGCCCTCGTGCGCTCCCCACACCGCCGCCACCCGATAGAACAGCGGCAATTGCGTGTTGGAGTTGTCCGCGACGTAGAGAACCGAGAAATCGTTGACGACGAACGCATGCACCAGGCAGCCGAAGCTCATCGCGACGAACACGAACTGACCCGCGACCGCGGGTCTGGCGACAGCCATCCAACTGGGCTTCTCGAACCACGCGCCGACCAGACCGAAGAAGGTCTGCGCCATGCTGAGCAGCAGCGCGAGAATCAAGGCGAACATGCCGAGTTCAGGGATCATCGATGCAACTCCTCGTGTCCGACGCTCAGGTCGTCGGCTTGAACCGGGCGTTCTTCTTCAGGGCCGCCGCCATGGCGGGCGGCATGTACTTCGAATCATGTTTCGCGAGCACCTGGTCGGCGACGAACACGCCGTTGGGTCCCATTTGCCCGTGCGCGATGATTCCCTGGCCCTCGCGAAACAGATCCGGCAGCACCCCGGTGTATTTGACCGGCACCTGGTGCGCGTAATCCGTCAGGACGAAGTGTACCGTCAAATCCCCGGGCTTGCGCCTGACGCTGCCTTGCATCACCAGGCCGCCGATCCGGAACTGCTTGTCGATCGGTGCCTTGCCGAGCGCGACCTGCGATGGGACGTAATAAAAGCTGATGTTCTGGCGTCCCGCGACGACCGCGAGCGCCACCGCCGCGGAAACGCCGCCGAAAATGCCGAGAACCACCAAAAGGCGCTTGCGGCGCGGTGTCATGACTCTTCGCTCCTCGCCATCTGCAGTGCGCGGCGCACGCGCACCAATGTCCGTGCCTGATGGCGCAGCGCGGACCACACGTTCCATACGAGCACGCTCAACGCGAAGCCGATGCTCGGCCACACGAAACGTGCATACCCACCCATGGCCCAGAAGCCGGCGCGAATCATGCCTGAACGGCCTCCCTAACCCAGGTCGCCTGGCGCTCGCGAAGCAGGATCTCGCCGCGCACACGCATGCAGAGCACCGCTCCGAAGAAAAACATGAAACCGCAGAGCATCGCCAACAACGGCCACAACATGCTTCCCGGCATTTCCGGCTTGCCGAGTCGCATCACCGTGCCACCCTGGTGCAGCGAGTTCCACCAGTACACCGAGAAATGCACGATCGGCACATTCACGAAGCCGACGATGCCGAGAAGCGCCGACGCACGATCACCGCGAGCCGGATCCTCGAAGGCCTGGCGCAGCGAGATCACGCCGAAGTAGAGAAACAGCAGGATCAATTCCGAGGTCAGGCGTGGATCCCATGCCCAGTAGGTACCCCACATCGGCCGGCCCCACAGCGAACCGGTGACGAGCGCCGCGAGCGTAAACGAAGCGCCGATGGGAGCGGCCGCCGCCGCCACGGCGTAGCCGACCTTGATGCGCCAGATCAACGCGACCGCCCCGGCAAACGCCATCGTCGAGTAACTGAACAGGGAAAGCCAGGCACTCGGTGCATGCACGTAGATGATGCGGAACGCATCACCCTGTTGATAATCGGGCGGGGCGAATACGAGCCCGTCAACCAGGCCATAGCCGATCATACCCGCCGCGACCACGAAGAACCACGGCATCAACCTGGTCGCGCTCCGATAAGCGTGCGGTGGCGAGGCCAGTTTATAAAACCAAGTCCACATGGGTATTCGTCGACCGCCCTACGGTTATTCCAGCGTTATCCGCAACGCAGCAGAGGCGGCCAGCGGCCCCAAACTGCTCGTGAATACGCATAACGCCGCCAGAAAATACAACGCACCGGCGGGACTCTCGCCGCCGATCGCGCGATCGGTGGCACTGGCACCGAAGATCAACAACGGCATCGCCAGCGGTAGCACGATCAAGGACAACAACACGTTTCCCCGGCGCAAGCCCACCGTCAACCCCGCGCCGATCGCGCCAAGCCAGCTCAAGGTCAGTGTACCCAAGGCGAGGCTTGCGAGCATCGTCCCGAAAGCCCGTGTTGGTATCGCCAGGGCCGTCGCCACCAACGGCGACATCGCCACCAATGCCGCCCCGCTCACCAACCAATGCGCCAGCGTCTTGGCGATCACGATCGCTCCCAACGGTTGGGCAGACAGCGCCAACTGCTCCAAGGTTCCATCATCGGCATCACTCTTGAACAGGTTCTCGACCGACAACAGGGAGGATAGCAATGCTGCCACCCATAGCACGCCCGGTGCCATGTCTCGAAGCAGCGACAACAACGGACTCAGGGCGAGCGGAAACAAGGTCGTGACGATGAGGAAGAACACGAGCGGCTGCAGGAGCTGATCCGGGCGCCGGAAACTCAGGCGCAGTTCCCGACGCAGGATCAATCCCATTGCCCGAAAGACCCCGACGCTCACGCGGCGAGCTCCAGTCGTCGGGTGGTGCATGAAAGCTCAAGCGCATGATGCGCCACGACGAGCGCGAGGCCGCCCGCCGCGATGTGTTCCTCGAACAAGCCGGACAGCAGCCGCATGCCCTTGACGTCCAGGTTCGCGTACGGCTCGTCGAGCAGCCACAGCGGCGCACGCACCGCGATCACCCGGGCCATGGCGACGCGCCGCCTCTGCCCGGCGGACAAAACCCTCGCCGGCAGGTTCGC
>JABEVI010000018.1 GCA_013044085.1 Steroidobacteraceae bacterium | reverse complement strand
AGTGTAAAAAATCTCGACATCAACGCGCGACGGCCTTGAAGCCTAGGTAGTAGGTGCGGCCGATCGGATCGTAGGTGGCGGCGTCCGTATACAGGGGTGCGCCCTCGACCACCGGCGGTGGTTGGTCGAAGAGGTTGCTCATGCCACCCATGATCTGCACGTGCCGGATCAGCTGCCAATGGACATCCAGATCGAAGTAATTGTAGGCCGGCACGCTCGGGCCCGGCGCGCTCGGGCCTTCGGTCGGCACGTAGTCCGCCATCGCACCGATGTAGCGCCAGTGCAGCGCAGCCCAAACCGAGTCGAGCGCATAGCCGAACGAGGTGTTCGCCTTCCAGCGCGGGTGTGCAAGATCCGGCGTCGCCGAGGTCTGAACCAGGCTGCCCGCGAAGTTTACATTCGGGCCACCGGCCAGTTCGGCAACGTTCAAGGAGTGCAAATAAGAGATGTAGGACTGAATCCTGACGCGCCCGGCGCGCGGCGATAGACCGAACTCGTAGAGCGGTGCGCCCCAGTGGATTTGTGTATCGATGCCGTCGGTGCTGTAGGCGGCAAGGTTCGAGAGCACCTCCCGGCCGAGCGATATGTCACCGTTCGTCGGATTACGCGTGAACTGCCGGCAGTAGAAATTGCCGGCCGAATAGCCCGGGTTGGCGCCGCCCGCGTTGAAACAGCTCGCGAGCATCTGATCGAGCGTCGTCAGCGCGATCGCGCCGTCGATCTTGATGTGGTAATAGTCGAGCGAGGCGCTGAATTCACGCAGTACCGGCCTCTGGAAGCGGGGCGTGAGCACGAAGCCGAGCGAATAGGTGTGCGCGGTCTCGGGTCGCAGGTGCGGATTGCCTGAGGAGATTCCGGGAACGGACTGCACGCCGTAGGTGAACCCCGGATAAAGCGCCGCCGGCACGCCCATCGCCTCGCAAAGCGCCTGCACCTGCGCCGCATTCGCACCGCTGCGATAACTGCTGCCGAACTCGCACGGATCGACGGAAATGTTGTCCTGGGCCTGGCGGGTCGTGTCGTACAGTTCACCGAGGCTCGGCGCGCGGATCGCCCGTTCGAAGCCGCCGCGCAGCGTGAACGCGGCGCTCGTCTGCCAGCGAAAATCCGCCTTCCAGGTGTTGGTGCCGCCGAACAGATCGTAATTGGAGTGCCGAGCGCCGAGGTCGAGCGCGACGTTCTTGGCGAGCACCGCGTGCTTCAGGATCGGCACGAGCAGTTCAGCGTAAACCTCGCGCACGTTCTGGCTGCCGGAGGTCGCGCTCACGAGGTCGTAGGACGGCGAGATGATGTCCGCCGGCAAGGGCGCAGGCAGCACGTTGAACGCCGGATTGAGCCCCGGATCCGGCCGGTAGCGGAACGAATTGCCCCGGTAATCGGCGCCGAGCGCAAATCGCAGCTTGCCCTCCGGGATCTTGAGCAAGCCACCGCTCAGGGTGCCCTCGATGAGCTTCTGGGTCATCTGGTTGCTGTTGCGCGCGGTGCTGCGCGTGTACTGCAGGCAGCCGGGACTCAGCGGCTGGCCGCCGAGCGGGTTCCAGGCATAGCCGATGCAGCCAAGGCCATTCGGGTCGCTATAGTTGGCCGTTCCATACAGGATCGACTCGACCGCCGGGATGTTGATGTTGTTCTGTTCGGTATTGTCGAACAGCGTCTGCCCGAAGGAGGCGTACACGTCCCAGCGAAGGCTGGATCGCCCGATCCGGCCCTTCAGTCCGCCGAGCGCCTGATAGTCGTTGTAATTGAAGTGCTCCAGACGAGGCCCGAACTCGGTCAGGTAGGCGGACAGGGCGAGCGGAGCCGCGAGCGCCGAAGGATCACCCGGGTTGGTGCGCGAGGCGAGGATCGTCTGCAACGCGGCGTTGCCCTCGACGTAGGGATTATTGAGTGGAATGTAGAAATACTTGCCCGGCCCGATGAAGGCGCCGCCCTGCAAGTCCTGCGAGGCCGAGTGCATGAAGTTGATCTGACCGTAGGCCCGCACCCCACGGTTGATGCGCCACGTCGAACGCGCGTACAGATTGTAGCGGCGCATCGGCACCTGGATCGCGAAGTACGGTCCGAGATTCGCATCGATCTGCGTGCAATCGGCACTGATCGCGAGCCCCGGGGTCTTCGGGGCGAGCGGCCCGCGGTAGTTTTGTACGCAATTCGGCGCATCGTTGGCGGTGAAGATCGTGCCGTCGGCGTTGACACCGATCGCCCCGGTGTAAAGCCCTGCACCGCTGACGGGCGTGGTGTTCGGATATTGGGCGAGGACAGCGTTGAGGGCGGCAATGCTCGGATAGCCGCCGATGTCGGGACCGTTGAAATAGCCCTCCGGCGGCCGCGGCACCTTGCGCGGAATCGAGGCGAAGAACGCGCGCTCGGCGCCGGTGACCGAGGCGCGCTCGGCGTATTCGAGATCGACGACGGCGTCGCCGCGGCCGTGGGCGAATTCACCGCCCAGCAAGACGCTGAGCCGGGTCTCCTCGCCATCGCCGCGCATGCTCGCACCGCGCTGCGCCTCGATCTCGGCACCGCTGAAGTGATGGCGCAGACGGAAGTTGACCACCCCGGCCATTGCATCCGAACCGTATACCGCCGAGGCTCCGCCGGTGATCACATCGACGCCCTTGATCATCGCCGCCGGAATCAGGTTCAGGTCGACCGCGCCGTTCGGATCGGTCGGTACCAGGCGCCGTCCGTCGAGCAGCACCAAGGTTCGATTGGCGCCGAGGCCTCGAAGGTCGGAAAACGACTGGCCGCCCTGAAAACCGGTGGCGCCCTGGACATCGCCCACTTCGGTCTGACCTTGCGCGGCCGAGAACTGCGGCATCTGACCGAGCGCCGCATCGAGCGACACCTGACCGCTCGCCCCGAGCAGCGACCGGCCGATCGTGACCAGGGGGCTGTCGGAGGTGTCGCTGCGGCTCGCGATCCGGCTGCCCGTCACGACTATTTCAGCGACCTCCCTCGGTCGGTCGACGGCGGCGGTCGGCGCCGGCGGGTACGCGGCCGGCACGCCGCCCGCGGTCAGCGCGCCGACCGGGGCGTTTTCCAGCGGGCGCGCCGCTCGCATCGCCGCCGGCGCACCAACCTCGGCGGCCACCGAGGTCCGACGCCGGATCATCAAGGCTCCGGATGGCGAACGCTCGACGATGAGCTTCGTACCCATGAGCAGCCGCTTCAGCGCCCCCTGCGCCGTGTAACTGCCGAGCAGTGATACCGGGGGGGCGCCGGCGAGCACGGCTTCGGTGAAGATGACGTCTTTGCCGCAAACCTGTCCGAAGGTCCGCAGCGCCTGCGAAAGCGGCGCGCGAGTGATCGCGAACCGAAACCGCCGCGACTGGGCCTGCACGGGGGTCAGGCACAGCAAGCCTGAAACGCCAAGAGCCGCGAGCCCGGCCAGCCGCACACGCTTGGCACTGAACAGTGAACGCAAGAATGTGCTCAGACGATTTATCGATCGTAGTCCAGGATGATCGATCCGCCGCGGCCGGACCGGGCGCGTACGGGCAGATAGGTCGTGACGGTGCTCACGAATCCGGCGGAGTCGCCTTCATGGAAAACGCCACTGATGCGCAGGTGCGCGGCTTGCGCATCGCCGATCACGATCGGGTTCGACCCGTAGCGGTTCATGCGCGCAACGACCGCCGACAGCGGATCGTTCTTGAAGGCGAGCTGGCCGTGCTCCCAGGCCGTCACGCGCTGCAGGTTGACGTGATCGACGCGCGGGGCACGCCCCGCCGCCATCAACAATTGCTCGCCGGGGTCGAGCACGATCCGGGACCAATCCGCCGGCGTGGCGGCGCCGCCGCCCCCGGCCGGTGCGGCCGAAGCGGCGCGCATCGACGCCGCCTGATACGGACGCGTCGGCGCATCCTGGGGAAGCACGACGACGTGACCTTTGATCAAGGTCACGCGCAAATCCGCTCCGAGCAGATCGACATCGAACGCAGTTCCGGTCGCCACCACCTTGTGACCATCGACGGCGACGGTGAACGGTCGTTCGACATCATGCGCCACGTCGAAGCGCGCCTGTCCGCGCTCGAGCTCGAGCTGGCGCGAATGTACCGTATAGCGCACCGCGACCTCGCTGCGCGCGTCGAGCGTGATCTGCGAGCCGTCGGCGAGCGTCACGACACGCCGCTCGCCTGAGCCGGTGCGATAGATATCGAAGCGGTGCGTCTGCCAGAAAAGGATCGCCGCGCCCGCGCTCACCAAAATGAGCGCGGCGAGCCCCTGCGACCGGCGCCGCCATCCGCGCCCCGCACCCGCGTGTGAACTGCGAGGCGCGGCGGCAAGTGCCGCGCGACGGCGCGTGATCATGTCGGGGCAGGCGGCGTGATCGCCGAGCAATTGCCAGGGCGTTTGCACGGCCTTCCAAGCGCGCAGATTGGCAGGATCCTCGGCGAGCCAATCCGCGAGCTCAGGGACCCGGGCGCCCCCCGACTCCGTCAACCGGACCCGCCAGGCCGCGGCACGCTCGAGACGACCGGCTTCGCGATTCGCGCTCATGGGTAGCCACATCGTTCGGCGAGGTGCAACAAGGCGCGCACCACGTGTTTCTCGACGGTGCTCTGGGAAATGCCGTAAAGGACCGCGATATCCTTCTGTTTCATGTTTTCGAGACGGAACAAAATAAACACGTTACGTGTCAGCTCAGCCAGTTCGCCGAGGGCCCGTACCACCTGGTCGAGCGTCGCTTCGCCGACCGCGACCCGCTCCGGCGAACGCTCGTCGATGAACTGTGGCGGCAGCGACTCGCCCGGCGAATCCTCGAACCCGGCACCACCCACGCTCGGGTGTCGCTGCACGTGCCGTCGATGATCGTTGAGAATATTCGCCGCCGCCTTGAACACGTAGCTCTCGGCATTCACGATCGATTGCGATTCGGCGGCGCGGAAAACGCGCAGCAGGACCTCCTGCGTGAGATCCTCCGCCTGCGCGTGATCACGGATGCGCCGCTGGAAATATCGGATCAGCGGCGCATAAAAGCGCGCGGCGAGCTCGTTGCGCAACGAGCCGGCGTCGGTATTGTCGACGTGTGAATTCATGCGGGCTTTAACGACTCCCCGCCGCCACCCTAGCATGCTCGAATGCCAAAATCGAACCCGCGGTGGCTGGTGCCCCGGGCAGGAATCGAACCTGCGACCTAACGCTTAGGAGGCATTCGCTCTATCCACTGAGCTACCGGGGCCACGAAACTTCCAGGCCGCGGACCGCAGTCCCAACCGGGGTCTACTCGGACGTGGTGGAGGAGAAGGGGATCGAACCCTCGACCTTCGCATTGCGAACGCGACGCTCTCCCAACTGAGCTACTCCCCCGGATTTGCACGTCCCCCCGGAAAGGGCGACGCATACTAGCAGCAAATCCGTTCAAACCATAGTGTGTGTCGGCGCTCGCCGCGTTGCTACCATGGCGCCGATGGATGCCCCGGTAAAGACCCACGGCGCGACGCGGCCGGTGCTGCGCATCGTGCTGCTGGCCGCCGGCTTTTCGCGGCGGCTCGGCAAGGCCAAGGCTTTCGAGCGTGT
>JABEVI010000121.1 GCA_013044085.1 Steroidobacteraceae bacterium | reverse complement strand
GCGACGATCGCCGGCTTCACCCCCTCGGATGCGATGCACGTGCTCGCGCGTCAGGAGGGCTGGAGCCGCGAGGCGGCCGAGTGCGGTGCACGTATTCTCGCCACCGAGGAGCGAAATTCGCGCGCCGCGCGCAAAGCCGACACGGCGGCCGGGCTGTGCGAGCGCACCTACGATCATGTCGTGCGGGCGAGCGGCCGGGTGCTGCTCGCCGCCGCGCTCGCCCAGGATCCGGGACTCGAGGCGCGCGCCGATCATTGGGGGTTGCTCGGCGAACGCTTGCTCGGGGATGTCCTCGCCGGGCGCCGTTTCTCCGCACTCATCGACGCGACGCTCAAAGTCGCGCGGCCGATCGTCGCGATCGGCGCGCCGGTCGGGGCCTACTATCCCGAGATCGCCCGGCGGCTCGGCGCGCGGCTCGAAATTCCCGAGCACGCGGCGGTCTGCAACGCGGTCGGCGCGGTCGCGGGCGTCGTCACCCAGAGTGTCGATGTGCTCGTGAACCAGCCGAGCTTCAACTTGTTTCGCGTGCACGATCCGCAAGGCAGCGCCGACTACAACGATGTCGACGCGGCGCTTGGGCATGCGCGCCGGGTGGCCGAGCAACTCGCCCTCGAGGCCGCGCGCCGGGCGGGGGCCGCCGATCCGCACGTCGAGATCGAGGTCTTCGAGAAGCGCGCGCACATGGAGGCGGGCAGCGACTACCTTGCCGAGGCGCTCGTCAGGGCGAGCGCGACCGGCCGGCCGCTCGCCGGCCGCGCCGCGGCGACACGGCGCGATTAGTCCTGCGACGGCGGCGTATGCGGGCAGACGCAGCGCACGCGCGTGCCGGCCGGGCGGCGGCGCCTGATCTGCAGGGTGCCGCCGACTGCGCCGGCGCGGTATCGCATGATCTTCAGCCCCATGCCCGCCGAGGCGCTCGATGAGGGCTCGATGCCGATGCCGTCGTCGGCGATCGAGAGGCTGAAGAACAGGCGGTTGACCCGCAGCGAGATCGTCACGAGGCGGGCGTGGCCGTGCTTGCAGGCGTTGATCAGCGCCTCCTGCGCGATCAGGAACAGGTGTGCGGCGCTCGCCTCATCGATGCTGAGCGGGCAGCGCAGGCCGAGACGCAGGCGGGCGCTGACGCGGAAGTTCGCCCGGGCCCGTTCGACGAGCGCACCGAGCGCATCGACCAGGCCGCCGCGCCCGAGCCGCACGGGCGACAGTCCAATCGCCATCTCGCGCGTGCTCTCGATCGCGTGGTTGACGAGGCCGATGATCTCATCGACGCGCGGCGCGATCGGCGCCGCGGCGGCGCTCACCAGGGGAGCGATTCCGCGCAGCAATAGCGCGATCCCGGTCAGGTCCTGACCGAGGCCGTCGTGCAGATCCGATCCGAGGCGGCGGCGCTCCTGGTAGGCGACCTCGGTGATTTCCTGTTCCAGGCGCTTGCGGTCGGAGATGTCCTGCACGACGCAGAGAATTTTCGTCTCGCCGTTCCAGTCGATCGTGGCGGCGACCACCTCGGCGGCAAAACGGCTGCGATCGGCGCGGCGCAGGAGCACCGTGCGGTTGCCGCCGCGGCCGCTCGAGCGCTTGATCAGGCGTTCGATCGCGCTGCGCTGCGCCTTGCCGCGAAAGTGGGCGTTCAGCAGTTCGAGCATCGGCAGGCCGTGCAGTTCGCCGCGGTCGCGGCCGAGCATCCGGTCGAAGGCCGGATTCGTGAATTCGATGTGCCCCGAGGCATCGAACAGCACGACCCCTTCGCGCAGCGTCTCGAGGATGCGCGCCTGGGTTTGCAGTTCCAGTTCCATGCGCTTGCGGGTATCGATGTCCATGCAGATGCCGACGAAAGCGGTCGCGCAGCCGGTTTCATCGCGTGCGCTCACCATGCCGCGCTCGTGGATCCAGCGCCAGCGGCCGTGTTGGGTGCGCACGCGGTACTCGACGACATAATGGCCGGCATCTCCGGCCGTTTGCGGGTCCCATTGTCGAATGCAGCGCTCGATGTCATCCGGATGCACCAGCTGGCGCCAGCGCTCGCTATAGCCCTCGCCGTCGCAAGGATCGAGGTCCAGTGCGCTGCACCAGTCGTTCAGCCAGCGGAACAGCCCCTTGCGCGGGTTCTCCCAGACGCCGAGCTGGGTGGCGAGCACCGCCGCTTCCAAGCGCGCCTCGGTGTCGCGCAGCTTCAGTTCCGTGCGCTTGCGTGCGTCGATGTCCATCGTCAGGCCGGCGACCCGCAGTGCCTGCCCGTTCACATCGCGCTCGGTCGCGCGCGCCCGCGTCATCAGCCAGCGCCAGTCGCCGCTGCGCGTCTGGACGCGGTATTCCTCCTCGTAATGTTCGATGCGGCCGGCGACCAAGTCGTGGTAGCGCGACATCGGCCGGCTGTCCTCGGGATGGATGCGCGCCGCCCAGCGCGGCGAGTGCCGGGGACCGAGGCAAGGATCGATGCCGATGATGGTGTACCAGTCGCCATGCCAAACGATCTCGTCGTTGCTGACGTCGATGTCCCAGAAGCCGAAATCCGAGCCCTGCAGCGCGAGTGCGAGGGACTCGGTGGCCGGCAGCGTCGTCGCGTGGCTCATCTAAACCGCCCGGCGGGGGTCTGCGGCGCGCAGGGTGCTGCGTTGGGTTTCGATCGCCTGGCGAAGTTGTTGCGCCGCGGCGCGAATCGAGGCGCCGTCGCCGCCGCCGGCGTAGATGATGGCGCGCGAAGAATTGATGAGCAGACCCGCGCCGTGCGGGTCGAGGCCGGCCGCGAGGGTCGCGTCCAGATCGCCCCCTTGGGCACCGATGCCGGGCACGAGGAACGGCAGTTCCGGGTGCGCCGCTCGCAGCGCGGCCATCTCGCGCGGGAAGGTCGCGCCGACGACCAGCATCAAATTGTGGCGCTCGTTCCAGCAGCGGGCGGCGCGCGCGGCGATCACGCGGTAGAGCGGCAGGCCGTCGACCAAAAGATCCTGAAAATCCCGGGCGCCGGGGTTCGAGGTGCGGCACAGCAGGATCGCGGCGCGATCGGGGCGGGTGAGGAACGGGCGCACGGAGTCCTCGCCCATATAAGGGTTCACGGTGACGGCATCGGCTCCGTAGCGGTCGAAGGCCTCGCGGGCATAGGCCTCGGCGGTGTTGCCGATGTCGTTGCGCTTGGCGTCGAGGATCACGAGCGCGTGCGGCGCCCGCTCGCGCGCGTAGCGAATGCTTGCCTCGAGCTGCGCTTCGGCGCCGAGCGCGCTGTAGAAGGCGATCTGGGGTTTGTAGGCGGCCGCCAGGTCGCAGGTCGCATCGATGATGCGCCGGTTGAAGGCCAGCAAGGGCTGCCCGTGGGTGGCAAGGTCCACGGGCAGCTTGGCCGGATCCGGATCGAGGCCGACGCAGACGAGCCCGCCGCTCGCTTGCTCGGCGCGCTGGAGTCGTTCTGCAAAGCT
>JABEVI010000120.1 GCA_013044085.1 Steroidobacteraceae bacterium | reverse complement strand
GCGATCATCGAGGTAGGATCACAGGGATTGTTCGAAGACGTCAGGAAGACTTACTCGTGCCGGATTCAACCTTGGCCGAACCGATCGAACAGCCGGTGGCGGCGGATGCAAGCATCAATTCGTATGCGCGCTTGCTGAAAGTATTGCTGCCGAGCATGCGCGGCTTGTGCGTGCATGACGGCGCCGGCCGGCGCCTCTGGGCGGCCCCCGACTGGAACTCCGGTGACGTCGGCGCACTCGCCCGCGAGGTGCTCGCCATGCCGTGGGCACCGGGGGCCGGGTTCCCGGCGATGGTTCGACTCGTCGATGAGGATCATGCCGTGTATGCGTTCACGCTGCCGCGCGACGGCGGCACGGCTTACGCTGCGGTGATGATCGCGCTTGCGCCGAGCGGCGCGCAAACCGAACCGCGACCGTTGGAGTACGTGCGATCGCTGCTCACGCCGGTGCTCGCTTGTTGGCGCAGCGAATGGTCCCTGCGTGCGGCGCTCGAGAGCCGCGATCGATTGACGCCGGGGACGGTGAGCACCGAGCTTGCGGCGGTGGATGCCGCTAATTCGGCCACGAATGTCGATGCCGATGCCGGCGACGACTTCGAGCGCCTGCTGGACGTCGCGGCGCGCAAATCACAAGCCACGCTCGCCGCACTCTGCGTACCGGAGCGGCGAATCAGCATTGCCAAAACCCATAGTGGTCACGCGCTGGCGCCCGATGCGCTACAGCGCGCGGAAAAGCACTTGCTCGCGTGGTTGCAGTTGCAGCAACGTACGATCGTCGTTAATCGCCTCGCCAAGTCGGGGTGCGGCGACTCGGCACCGTACAAGATCCTCGCGAGTGCGGTGCGTCACCGCTCCGGGCGGGTCATCGGCATGCTGGCGTTGTTCAATCCGCCAAGTGCGGCGGATTTCGGCACCGAAGCGATCCTCGCTGCCGAGGCGCTCGCCACGCAGCTGTCCGCGACGATCGAAACCTGTTATGAACCGCGTACCGGTCTGCTGCGCCGCGAAGCCTTCGAGCGGCGTGCGCAGCGGACCTTCGCCAGTGGCGCCTCGGTGACGGCGCACAGTGTGCTGCATCTGGATATAGACCGACTTCAGGCGGTGAACGAGGCCTTCGGTATGCACGTCGGCGATGCGGTGATAACGGGTGTCGCCGAGTGCCTTGCGGCGACACTGCCCCCCGATGCCCTGTGCGCGCGCTTGTCAGGCGACCGCCTCGCCTCGCTCCTACCGAACACGAATCGCGATGCAGCTGCCGCCAACGCCGAGCGCGTGCGCGCGGCGATCGCCGCGCGTGGTGGCTCTGGAACGCCGCAGGTGACCATCAGCATCGGCGTTACCGCGCTCGATCCCTCCGAAGAACCGCTTGCGCACGCGCTCGCCGCCGCCGAAGCCGCGTGCAAGCGCGCGAAGAGCCGCGGCGGCAACCACGTTCAAGTGTGTGACCCGGCGGCACGAGAAGCCGCTACGCCGACCGCGGGCTGCGCTGATGGCGCGCTGCTGCCGACCCTGCGCCACGCCCTCGCGGCCGATGAGCTGCACCTGGTTGCACAGCCGATCCTGCCGTTGCGCGCCACGTATGGCGACTTGCGCTTCGAGATCCTGCTGCGTCTGCGCGGCGAGCGCGGCGAACTGCTCGCGCCGGACCGCTTCTTCCCTATCGCGCGTGCGCATGGCCTGATGCCGGCACTCGATCGTTGGGCGGTGGATCACGCCTGTCGGATGCTCGGCCGCCATGCGGCGACCGTTGCCGAGCAACGGGCCTGTTTTGCCGTCAACATCGCCGCAGAGACCCTGCTGGACGAGACATTTCCGCGCTTCGTGCTGGAACAAATCGCCAACTGGCGCGTGCCGGCGGGTGCGCTTTGTTTCGAGATCTCCGAGCTTGCCGCAGTGGCACATCCGGCGGCGGCACGCTGCTGCATCGAGGCGCTGCACGAACAGGGGTGTCGATTTTCCCTCGACGCTTTCGGCACCGGTGCCGGCTCGCTCGCCATGTTGAAGGATCTGGCGATCGATACCTTGAAAATCGACGGGGCCATCATCCGCGATGCCATCGAAAATCCGCGGTCGGCTGCGATGGTCAAGGCGGTTGCGCAGCTGGCGAAAGTGATGCGTCTGCGCACCGTTGCCGCCCAGGTCGAGACCGATGCGTTGCGCACGCTCACGGCCGATCTGGGCGTGGACTATGGTCAGGGATTCGCGATTGCCAAAGCGATGTGCCTCGAGGACTTGCTCGGCGAACTCGCGGTCTTCGAGGCGAACATCAGCGCCTGGCCGCTGACCGCAAATGGGGTCGTTGCGGCCGCTAAGTCTTGAACTTTCCGTTGAGCAGCATCGGCAGACTCCGGATCCGGCGCCCGGTCAGCGCGAAGATCGCGTTGGCGACCGCCGGCGCGATCGGCGGCGTGCCCGGTTCGCCGACACCGGTCGGTGAGTCCTCGCTCGGCACGATGTGCGCCTCGACGCGCGGTGCCTCGGCGATCCGCACGACCGGATAGGTGTCGAAGTTCGATTGGCCGGGCTTGCCGGCCGAGTAGGTGATCTCACCGTAGAGTGCCGCCGACAACCCGAATATGACGGCGCTCTCCAGTTGGGCGGCGACGAGCTGCGGATTGACCGCGAGACCGCAGTGAATCACCGCGACGACGCGATGCACGCGCGGCCGGCCGTTCTCGATCGACACCTCGGCGACTTCGCCGACGACACTGCCCATCGCGGCGTGCAGCGCAAGTCCGTGCGCATGCCCCTTGGGCAGTGGCTTGCCCCAACCGGACTTCTCGGCGAGCATCTCGAGCACCGCCCGGTGCCGTGCCTGCTTCGGCCCGGTGAGCATGGCGCGCCGGTATGCGAGCGGATCGGCACCGGCGGCTGTGGCGCATTCGTCGATGAAGCCCTCGACCGCGAACGCGGTGTTCGAGTGCCCGACCGAGCGCCACCACAGCACCCGCACCGGTGCGCTGGTCGTATGCAGGTCGACGTTCAGGTTCGGGATAGCATAGGGCAGATCGGCCGCTCCCTGCACCGAGGTTGGGTCGATGCCGTTCTTTATCGCACCCGCAAAACTCGTACCGGACATGATCGACTGTCCGACCAGCGTGTGCTGCCATGCTTCGGGACGCCCATCGGCGCCGAGCGCGGCCCGCAGGCGATTCGTCCACATGGGACGGTACCAGCCGCCGTGCATATCGTCCTCGCGTGTCCAGACGACCTGGACCGGTGCCTCGATCGCCCGCGACAGTTCGACTGCCTCGCTGACGAAGTCGCCGGCGGGGTTGGCCCGCCTGCCGAAGCCGCCGCCGAGTAGCATCGTGTGAATGAAGACTTTCTCGTCCGGCAATCCCGCAAGCTTGGCCGCCGCCGCGCGGTCTCCGGATTGCATTTGCGTGCCGGTCCATACGTCGCAACGATCCGGTTGCCAATGCGCCGCGCAATTCAGCGGCTCCATCGGTGAATGCGACAGATAGGGTACCTCGTAGGTGGCCTCCAGCAGCCTCGCACCGGCAGCGGAAAATGAGGCGGCCGCGTCGCCGTCATGGCGCGCCACCAGCGGCCCCGGGGAGGCCGCGAGTTTGCGGTACCGCGCGCCTTGCTCGCGGGTATCGAGAATCGCTCCCGGCGGAATCAGCCATTCGATCTTCAGCTTGTCACGGCCGACGCGCGCCGCGTAGGTGTTGCGGGCGACGACCGCGACACCGGCGGCGATCGGCACCACACGCAGCACGTCACGCACCTTCAGTGCCTCGCTGTCATCGATGTGACGCGGTGTCGCACCGAGCGCGGGCGGGCGGGCGAGCATGGCGCGCAGCATCCCGGGGACACGCACGTCGAGGCCGAATTTTCCGCTGCCGTCGACTTTCTCGCGCGCCTCGATGCGTTTGACCGGTTTGCCGATGAGCGTGAAATCGCCGGCTCCCTTTAATTTTACCGCTTTCGGATCCGGCGGCACGAGTTTGCCTGCCGCAGCCGCGAGTTCCCCGTACCCGGCCGTGCGCCCCGCAGGGCCGTGCACCACGTTGTGTTGCGCGTGGCAGAGACTGGGGGCGACGCCCCACCGTGTCGCCGCCGCCTCGATCAGCATCGTCCGTGCGATTGCGCCGGCGAGCCGCAAAGCCTGCCAGCTGGTCGAGATGCTCAGGCTGCCGCCGGTGAACTGAGCCGGTACGAAAGGGTTGTCGTAAACCTTCGCCACCGGCGCGGTTACGATCCGCACGGTCGAAAGCCCGCACTCGAGTTCCTCGGCGAGCAGCTGCGAAAGGCCCGTGTAAACGCCCTGTCCCATCTCGGATTTCGGCATCACGAACGTCACCGTGCCGTCGGCCGCGATTTCAATGAAGGCGTTGATGTGTCCGCTCTCGCCTTGCGCCGGCGCGCTGACCCAGTGGGCGCGGGCCGCAGCGGGCCATAGGAAGCCGATCACGAGGCCGCCACCCATGCTGGTCGAGGAGACCAGGAACCGGCGGCGCGACCAGGCGCTTGCCGTCGTGGACTCGGTTGTTGTGCTCATGAGCGCAGCTCCTCGCTGGCCGCGGCATGGTGGATGGCCGCGCGTATCCGACTGTAGATGCCGCAGCGGCAGATGTTGCCGCTCATCGCCGCATCGATCTGCGCGTCGGTCGGCCGTTTAGTCTGCGAAAGCAGGGCCGCCGCCGACATGATCTGTCCCGATTGACAATAGCCGCATTGCGGCACGTCGAGTGCAAGCCACGCCTCTTGCACGGCTTTCCCCACCGCGGTCTTGCCTATGGCCTCTATCGTGGTGATCTTGCGGCCGACGGCCGCGGCGACCGGTAATGCGCAGGAGCGCAATGCCGCACCATCGACGTGTACGGTGCAAGCGCCGCAGAGTGCCTTGCCGCAGCCAAATTTCGTGCCGGTCATGTTCAGCGCGTCGCGCAGCACCCACAGCAGCGGCGTCGTGGGGTCGACATCGAGCGCATGTTCCACCCCGTTGATCGTCAAGCTTATCATCGTGCCTCCCAGAGTACTGCGCTAGCATGACCGGCCGCAGAGGGACGCGCAACCGTCGCCACCTCCGCCGCCTTGTTACGATTCGTCCGTCAACGCGGACGCAGGTGCAGCGGTTCCGGCGGGGTCGGCGGCGGAGGTGGCGACGGTTGCGCGTCCCTCTGC
>JABEVI010000119.1 GCA_013044085.1 Steroidobacteraceae bacterium | reverse complement strand
GCGCCCGCATAGCGCTGCCGGCCTGGCAGCGCGCTCCATCGAATACCGTCTGAGTAACTCAGACCGTAAGCCCGTGGCCGAAATCACGCGCCGACATCGCCAAACTTGCACGCATTACCATGAAAATCTGTTCCTTCATGCATAAGGCGGGCTAGGCGTCGTCACACCCGCGGCGGGTAACGCGCGCAAGACGCGCCGCATTGTATGCGGCCGCACAGACGGCCGCGATCATCCGTCCCCAGACTCCTCGAATACTCGGTGCGCATGCCTGTTGTCGTGCGGTCAGGGTACGCGCGAGCGCCGGCGAATCGGCGGCCGGTAACCAATTCTTCAATTTCAGGAAATAGCCATGAAAACCTTTGATCGCCTGTCCAGATGTCGCCCGTGGTTGGCGATTCTCGCCCTGAGCGCCGCCGTGATCGGATGCAGTGGGCGGGATCCGATCCTGGGCGAGCAGGGAGTCGGCGGACTCGCGCCGGCGGTCATCGCGGTGACGCCGCTCAACGCGGCGACCGGCATACCGACGAACTACGCGGTCATCACCGCAACTTTCAGCGAGCCGGTCGCGCCGATCACCAGTGGCGAAATCACGCTCACCTGTGCCGCGCCCTGCACCAATGCCACCGGTACCATCAGCCTGGACGCGACCAACACCGTCGCCACCCTGACGCTGCCGCCAGGGGCGCCGCTCGCCGCACTCACCACCTATACCGGCACGATCACCGGCGTCACGAGTCTGGCCACCGGTGTGGCGCTCGCCGGTCCCTACACGTGGCACTTCGCGACGGCGGCGGGTCCCGATATGACCTGGCCTGCGATCACGATGACGTTCCCGGCGACTTCGACGCCGGGTCCCACGGCGGGGGCGCCGAGCAATGCCGTGATCAGCGCGATCTTCAGCAAGGACATGGCGCCCGCGACGATCAATGCATCGAGTTTCACGGTGACATGCGCGTCGCCTTGCGTATCCCCCGCGGGCGGCGTCAGTTATTCGGTCGGCGCCAGAACCGCGGAATTCACACCTAGCGCCAATTTGACGCCAGGCGCCACCTATACCGCGACGATTTCCGTCGCTGCCACCGACATGTCCGGCAACGCGCTCGCAGGTAATCAAGGAACGCTGCCCGCTGCGAGCAGTTATGTGTGGACTTTCACGGCTGGCGCAGCCGCCACGGCGGGGAGCGTGTCGGTCATGTCGACCAATCCCGCGGCTAATGCGACCGCGGTTTGCTCGAGCGCGAGCGTCAATGCGACATTCAATGTGCCATCCGGGTTGCGGATGAACACAGCCACGCTGAACGCCGCGACATTTACGGTAACCGGCCCCGCGCCCAACGCCACTCCCGTAACCCCCGCTTCGGTAACACTCGATGCCGCCACGGGCCGCATCGCGACGTTCACTCCCCAAAGCCCGCTCAGCGCCGGCGTAACCTATACGGCCACGATCAAAGGAGGAGCCAACGGAGTCGCGGATTCGGCCACACCCGGCAACACGATGCAGAGCGACTTTGCCTGGACATTCACCGTCGGCGCCACATCGTCGGCTTGCGCCACCCCGATCTCGCTGGGATCGGCGGCGACGTACGGGGCCTTCGGGGGTTCCGCCGGAATGACCAACACCGGCATCCTTACGGTCGTCAACGGCGATATCGGCACCACCGCCGCGTCGACCAGCGTGACCGGATTTCACGATGCGGGGCCGGGATGCACCTACACGGAGGTGGTTGGGGCCAATATCGGGACCGTCAACGGATTGATCAATACGGCGCCGCCGCCGCCGACCGTCGGTTGTCCGACCGAAGGCACTGCGGTCACGGCCGCCGCCGCGGCGCAGGCAAGTGCGGATGCGTTGACCGCCTATAACGCTTTGGTTGCCATGCCCGCTGGACCCGATCCTGGCGCCGGCAATCTCGCCAACTTGGTTCTCGCACCTGGTGATTACACGGCGGCCGCCGGCACGTTCATGATCCAAGGCGGCAACCTCACCCTCGATGCCCAAGGCAACGCCAATGCGGTATGGGTATTCCAGATGGCAACGACGCTAACGGTCGGCGGACCAGGCGCCGCCTTTCCGCAAAGCGTCGTATTGGTCAACGGCGCCCAGGCAAAGAATGTCTACTGGCAGGTCGGCAGTTCGGCGACGATCAACGCCGCCGGGGGTGGAACCATGGTCGGTACGATCATCACGCAAGCGGGCGCGGCACTCTCCACCGTGGGCAACACCTCCGTCGCAACGCTCGACGGCAGGGTCTTGTCTCTCGGTGCCTCAGTCACGTTGGTGGACACGGTCATCAATGTCCCTTCGCCGTAATTTTCCCTTTTCGTGGAGCCGGATATGAAACGTATGCGAGTCATTGCAATATTCAGTCTTGGTGCGCTGGTCGCGGGCGCGAGCCAGGCGACCCTGGCCGATGATGCCGGTTGGTATGGTGGAGTCAACGCCGGACAATCGCGCGCCACCATCGACGATCCACGAGTCAGCGGCGGCCTGCTGGGGGGGGGCTTCGCCACCACGTCAATCCACAATGACGACCATCACTTTGGATGGAAGGCGTTTGGCGGCTATGAATTCAACCGATATTTCTCGCTGGAAGCAGGTTATTTCGATCTCGGGAAATTCGGATTCATCGCGAACACGCTGCCGCTCGGAGCCCTGCATGGCGTTTCGACGATCAAGGGCGTGAATTTCGATGCGCTCGCCATGTTGCCGATCGGCGACCGATTCTCGGCGTTTGGGCGGTTCGGCGTGAACTACGCCGACGTGAAGGATAATTTCGCTGGAACCGGGGCGGTCGCAGTGACCGACCCGTACCGGCACAAACGCGCGGCAAATTATAAATTCGGCTTTGGCATGCAGTACGATTTCACCGCATCGGTCGCCATGCGCATCGAGGCCGAGCGCTATCGAATCGACGATGCGAGGGGCAACAGGGGTGACGTCGACCTCTACTCCGCCGGACTGGTGTATCGATTCGGACGCACGGCCCCGGTCCCGCAACCGGCGCCCGAGTTGCGGGAACCGACGCCGCGCCGCCGCCGCCCGCGCCGATGCCGCCCGCGCGGGAGAAGGTGAGTTTCTCAGCCGACTCGCTGTTCGCCTTCAACAGGGACACGGTGAAACCCGCTGGCAAACAGGCGCTCGACGAGTTTGCCGCCAAACTGAAGGGTTCCCGGTTCGAGGAGATCGTCGTCACCGGATACACCGACCGGCTCGGGTCGAAGGCCTATAATCTCAGGCTTTCCCAGCGTCGCGCGGATGCTGTGAAGGCGTACCTGGTGGAAACCACCGGCATACCTGCAGATAAAATCACGACGCGCGGAGCGGACGGATCGGATCCCGTGACGACCCCCGGCGAGTGCAAAGGGACTCGACGCACGGCGAAATTGATCGCCTGCCTGCAGCCCGACCGGCGCGTCGAGGTCGAAGTCGACGGCACCAAACCGGGCGACACCACGAATCCTTGAGCACAGGAAGTTGCCGACGCGCGCGGCGGAGCACGGCGCGTTCGTCGGCGCTCAGGCGTCCCGCCGGACGCAAGGCATCGTGCCGCGACAGTACTTGCCGTTATTCCTGGCGGAAACGGGCGGCGAGGCACTCGACGACATACACCGACCGGTGCTGTCCGCCGGTGCAGCCAATCGCGATCGTCAGGTAGCCGCGGTTCGATGCGGCGCATTCGGCGATGCGCTTCGCGATGAAGACCGTGAGGTCCGCGATCAGCGCGCCGACCTCGGTATGGCCCTCGAGATAGGCGATGACCGCCGGCGCGTGGCCGGTCAGATCGCGGAGCTGGCGCTCCCAGACCGGATTCGGCAGACTGCGCACGTCGTAGACGAAATCCGCGTCGCCCGGGATCCCGTGCTTGTATCCGAGCGACCCGAACATCACCGACTGCTGATTGGCGCAGCGCCCATCGACGCGCGCCCGCACCGCCTCGCGCAGCGCGTGCACCACCATCGCGGAGGTGTCGATGATCAGGTCCGCGGCCGTCGCGATCGGCTCGATCAGCGCCTGTCGGGTG
>JABEVI010000118.1 GCA_013044085.1 Steroidobacteraceae bacterium | reverse complement strand
TGGAGACGCTCGATGCCACCGTCCGTACGCACGCGCAATCCCACGGCATCGCAAAGATCGACGAACTGGAAGCAGGTCTGCAGCAAATGATAGCCATCGGCCCGACGCCCGACGATGTGCAGGAACAGGTTCAGCTTCGCCGGCGCCGGCCAGTAGGTGATCGGGTCGCCGCTCATCGCACGCCCCGCCAACGGTCGACGAAGATACGCACCCGCACGCCGTCGTTGCGCAGGACCAGCAGCTTCGGCAGCCAGTCGCCGCGATAGGGACGATAACGCAGGAATTGCACCGTCCAACCGCTCTGTGCGAGTTGCGCCACGCGCTTTTGAGCATTGAAACTCAAGGAAAATGCGGCAGCCGGATCCGGTACGCCGAGCAGCCAGAAGCGCAGCTGCGATACCGGCAAATCGAATCCCAGTCGCCGCTGCATCGCCGCAACCCCCGCACGACTAGGCGGTGCCCCGTTGACCGACAACCCGCCGACGTCCAGGCGCAGCAAGGTCGCACCGACGCCCAGCGGCCCTGAAAGATGCACGACCGTGCTCGTGGGGCGCTGCCTCCAATCGACGCTCGCCTGCCACCCGCGCGAGCCGGCGGCAACCGCGGCGCGTCCCTGCATGTCCCAATCGTCATTTCGCTGCAAGGTCTGCAGGCGCGCGGACCAACCGGCCGGGTGCATCGGCAGGCGCACCGTCGCGCACGAGGCAAGCAGGCAGGCGAGCAGCAGGCTTGCCGGGCGCAAGACGGCCTGAACGCGGCTTCGCGGCACGCAGCGCACTACGGGGCAGCCGCCGCTCGGCCGCTCATCAGGCGCTGGCGGGTTTCTTTGAGGAGACGATCGTTCGGATCGAGCGCCGCCGCCCGCGCCCAGACGCGCCGCGCATCGGCATGCCGGCCGAGGTGCCAGAGGATTTCCCCATAGTGCGCCCCGATGCCCCCGTCCGGGGAATCCGCGTAGGCGGCCTTGACGATCGGTAGAGCCTGCGCCGCCTGGCCCTGCCGATAAAGCACCCAGGCCATGCTGTCTTGAAATGCCGCATCATCCGGCGCGGCCGCGAGCGCCTGCGAAATCAGCGTCCGGGCCCGGTCGAGCCGCAGGTCATGATCGGCGAGCGTATATCCGTAGGCGTTCATGGCTTGCGGATCATCCGGACGGGTCGCGAGAATCGCCCGCAGGATCGCCAGCGCCTGGCGCGCATGTCCGGCTTCGTCATCGACCTTTGCCAGCGCATATTTGAGCCCCGGATCGTCTGGATACTGCGCGATCCCTGCGTCAATCAAGCCGAGCGCCCGTGGCATCTGACCGGCGCGCGCATCGATTTGCGCGCGCAGCGCGATGATTTGCGGCGCCCGCCGCGGTTCATCCGCGACCAGATCCCCGAGCAACGCATCGGCGGTCGATGCGGCGCCCTTGGCGCGTAAGATGAGGGCAACGCGCATCATGGCTGGCAGCACGTGATCGCCATGGCGTACCCGCGCCAGATCGCGCAATGCGCCCACCTCGTCGCCGCGCCGATCCGCGATCAATCCCAGGTAGTAATAGCATGCGTCGATGTAATGTCTGCCGGCGAGCAGTTCGGCGAATCGCGCGCGCGCCATCTCATCCCGGCGGGCGTTGAAATCCAGCAGTGCCACGATCCGCAGGGCGTCGGGTCCGAAGCGAGGGTCGTGCAGCAGCCGTATCATCTGCGCGCGCGCCGCCTCGGTCTTTTTGGCGGCGAGCAGCAGAAAGCCATAGTCGTAGCGATTCCCCGCCGTCGGTTGCCGGCGCAGCGCCGCCGCCGCCTCGGCGAGCGGCGCAAGCACATCGCCGGAAAGCACGCGCGCGCGGCGCAAGGCCTCGGTCAATGCGCGCCGCCGCGAACCGGACTCGCGAGGCCGCACTTTACCGTGCCGGGATGCTTCGTGCGTGGCGGGCAATAGGGCGATGGCCTTGCGAAACGCTTGCACCGCGGCGGCCGCATCGTCAGCCCGCAGTGCGGCAAATCCCTGCAGGCGGTGGGCGGCCACGGACGAAGGGAAGTCCGCGGCCAACTGATCCGCGATCTGCCGCGCCGCATACGGATTTTCCGCCGACAGCAATCTGCGCTCGATATCGGGGAATGCCGCCTCGGCGCCGCCGGAGAAATGCGCAATCACGAAACGGTAGTTATCCGCGGCGACCGCGATCTGGAACAAGGAGCGCGCCGCATTCGCCGCGAAAAGATGGGCCCTCAGCGAGTTCGGTTGCCGGGCGATCCAATGTTCGGCCGCGCTGAGCGTGACCGTCGGCTGCAAGGAGCCGGCGGCGACCTCGGTCGCGCGCGGCCAGAGCGTCGGATCGGCCGAAGCCGCGGAAACATATGACAGCGAGGCGACGCGCGGTTCATCCCGTGTAAGCGCGATCTCGGCGATCAACGTATAGTATTCGGCAACCGCATGCGGTGCCATGACCTGCCCGGCCGTCGAACTCGCGTCGGCACGAGCGGCAAGCGCGTGGCAGAGCACGCCGAAAGCGAGGGGCATCAAGGTTCGGATTCGCAACACGATCGCACTATATCGAAATGCACATCCTCACGCCGTGCAATCCGGCTTGATCTGATCGCATAATTTTCAGGATAATCCTGGACTTAAAGCTCCGCAGCGCATTCATGTCCTTCAAGATACTGGGCATCAACCACAAGACCGCTCCGCTCGAATTGCGCGAGAAGATGGCCTTCAGCGAAGAGCGGCTGGGCGGCGCGTTGCGGGCGCTGCGCACGCAGGCCGGGGTTGCCGAGGTGGTGATTCTCTCGACCTGCAATCGCACCGAATTGTACTGGGCCGGATCCGCCGAGGGCGGCGAGCTGACCGACTGGCTGACGCGCCACCACGCACCGAATCTCGATCTCGCCGCGAGTCTTTACCTTCACCAGGAACGCCAGGCGGTCGAGCATGCCTTCAGCGTCGCCTCCGGCCTCGATTCAATGGTGCTCGGTGAAGCGCAGATTCTCGGCCAGCTGAAGGACGCCTACCGGATCGCCGTGCAAGCCGGCAGCACCGGCCCGGCGCTCAACAAGCTGTTCCAAGCCGCCTTCTCGGCCGCCAAGCGCGTGCGCACCGAGACGCAGATCGGCGCCAATGCCGTCTCGATCGCCTCCGCCGCGGTCGCGCTAGCCCGACACGTCTACTCGGATCTCGGCGCCCGCCGCGCGCTGCTGATCGGTGCCGGGGAGATGATCGGCCTGACCGCGCGGCACATCGCCGCGCAGGGCGTCCGCGATCTCGTGATCGCCAATCGCAGCCTCGCGCGCGCGCAGATGCTCGCCGCCGAGGTCAAGGCCTACGCGGTCGGACTCGATGCGATCGGCGACGAGCTCGAACAGGCCGACATCGTCATCAGTTGCACGGCGAGTCCCGCGCCACTGATCACCAAGAGCCTGGCCGCGGCCGCGGTGCGGGCGCGCAAGCGCCGACCAATCTTCATGGTCGACCTTGCGGTTCCTCGCGACATCGAACCGCAGGTCGCGGACCTCGAGGACGTCTATCTTTTCACGATCGACGATCTGCAACAGTACATCGACCAGAACCTGCGGCAGCGCGAGGAGGCCGCGCAAGGCGCGAAACTGCTGATCGCCGAGGAAGCGGCGCGCTTTCTCGCCGACTACCGCGTCAAGGACGCCGCACCGGCCATCCGCGCCCTCAGATCCCAGGCCGAGGGGATCCGCGCGCAGACGCTCGATCAAGCCCGGCGCATGCTCGCCTCCGGACGCACGGTCGACGAAGCCTTCGAATTTCTCGCCAACACCCTCACCAACCGCCTGCTGCACGGCCCGACCCAGGCACTGCGCCAGGCGGCCGAATCGGCCGACACGGCGCTCGCCGACACCTTGATCCGCTTGCTGGTCGATGAGCGTGAGCGGCATTGAGAGCGCGGGCCGCTATAATTCGCGGCCATGAAGGACTCCATCCGCCGCAAACTCGAGAAACTCGACGAGCGCTTCGAGGAAATCGGCCGGTTGTTGGCGGATCCGGAGGTCATTGCGCGCCAGAACCGCTTCCGCGAACTGTCGATGGAATATTCGCGGCTCGCCCCCTTGACCGAGCGCTTCCGGCAGTTCGCGGCCCTGGAAGGCGACATCGCCGTCGCGCGCGAGCT
>JABEVI010000117.1 GCA_013044085.1 Steroidobacteraceae bacterium | reverse complement strand
TCGATGTTCTGCACCTGCTCGCGCATCTGTTCGATCAGCACCTTCATATCGACCGCCGCGCGCGTCGTCTCGATGTCCTGGGACTTCGAGGACAGGGTGTTCGCCTCGCGATTCAATTCCTGCATCAGGAAGTCGAGCCGCCGCCCGGCCGGCTCCCCGGCTGCGAACGTTTTGCGGATCTCGGCGACGTGACCCCGCAAGCGGTCGATCTCCTCGTCGACGTCCAGACGCTGCGCGAGGATCGCGAGTTCCTGCTCGAGGCGGTCGTGATTGACCGCAACCGCCACCTCGGCAATGCGCTCGCGCATCTTCGCATGCAGCCTGGCGCGCACCTCCGGCAGGCGTCCGGCGACCCGTGCCGCCAACTGCAGCAAACCCTCGCACCGCTGCTCGAGCGTCTCCTGCAGTCTGGACCCCTCGCTGTGGCGAAACCGGCCGAGATCGGCGAGCGCGTCGGTGAGCAGTGCGTGTGCGGCTTCCTGGATCGGGGTCAAATCCCGCGCCGCGTCGCAGATGACGCCCGGCCAGCGCAGCAGGTCGACGACGTCGATACGTCCGGCGGCGCCCGCGAGCTCGGCGACCTGCCGCGCCCGCGCCGTCAGCACCTCGAGCAGCGCTGCGTCCAGTTCCAGCTCGCCGCTGCCGGCGGTGGGCCGGAAGGTGAGCGTGCAATCGGTCTTGCCGCGGCGAACCGCGGCGGCGATCGCCTGGCGGTACTGGCCCTCGGCGGCCCGGAACTCCTCGGGCAACCTCAGTCCGACTTCGAGGAAACGATGATTTACCGTCCGCACTTCCCAGACGAGGAAGCCGGCGGGCAGCTGGCGTTCACTCCGCGCGAAGCCGGTCATACTACGAATCATAGGGGGGAGTGCGCCATAATCGGTGATAATCGGCGCAGGAGTTTAACAGAAGACCGGGAGGCGTCCTTGCAGATAGATACCGCGGATGTCAGCTTGATCGGGCACCGCGAAGAGAACCAGGACCGGGTCGCGGTTGCCGCCGACGAGCAATCGGCACTGCTCGTGGTCATCGACGGCATGGGCGGCCATGCGCAAGGGGCCCGGGCAGCCGAGACGGCTCTGGCGACCTTGCTCGAGGCGTTCTGGCAGACACCCCATCCGGTGTTCGATCCGCTCGGCTTTCTGCATCTCGCGTTGGGCCGCGCCCACGAGGAAGTCGTCAAGCTCGGCCAGGGAATCGGCGTCGAAGCGCGTCCGCGTGCGACCAGCGCCATCTGTCTGGTGCAGGATGCCGAGGCGTATTGGGCGCACGTCGGCGACAGTCGTATCTATCAGTTGCGCGAGCAGCGCGTGCTCGATCGCACGCGCGATCACAGCCACGTCGAGGTTTTGCTGCGCGAGGGCTTGATCACGGAAGCGGAGGTCCACGGCCACCCGATGCGAAACTATGTCGAGTGCTGTCTCGGTGGTGATGCGGTGCTGCCGGAGATGAGTCTCTCGGGGCGTCGGCGCCTCAACGCGGGCGACGTCATGTTGCTCTGCACCGACGGATTCTGGGCGGGACTGAAGGATGAGGAACTGGTGCGTTTTGCGCAGGACCGGGACAAAGCGATCAGCGAGACGCTGTCGGAACTTGGCCAACGTGCCGTCGCGGCGATGGCGCCGTATAGCGACAACACGAGTGCGGCCGCGTTGCGCTGGCGGGCGGCATGAGCGAGCGACCGAGCGGCCGCGCGCCCGACGAACTGCGCGCACTGAGCTTTAGCCGTCATTTCACCCGTCACGCCGAGGGCTCCGTGCTGGTCGGATTCGGTGACACCCGGGTGCTTTGCACCGTGAGCATCGAGGATGGGGTGCCATCGTTCCTGCGCGGCAGCTCGCAGGGCTGGATCACCGCCGAGTACGGGATGTTGCCGCGTGCCACCCACAGCCGCGGCGCGCGCGAAGCGGTGCGCGGCAAGCAATCGGGCCGCACACAGGAAATCCAGCGTCTGATCGGCCGCAGCCTGCGCGCGATCGTCGACTTGAAGGCGCTCGGCGAGCGCACCGTGACGATCGACTGCGACGTCCTGCAGGCCGACGGCGGCACGCGCACAGCCGCGATCACGGGCGCTTACGTTGCCCTCGCCGACGCGATCGATGCGCTGCTCGCAAAGCGCGTCCTGCGCAGCAATCCGCTGCACGGCCAGGTCGCCGCCGTGTCGGTCGGCATCTACCGCGGCACCGCGGTTCTCGACCTCGATTATGCGGAGGACTCGAACGCCGAGACCGATATGAACGTCGTGATGAACAGCGGCGGCGCGTTCATCGAGATTCAGGGCACGGCGGAAGGGCATGCTTTCCGCCGCAATGAGCTCGACCGGCTCCTCGACCTCGCCGCCACCGGCATCAGCCGGTTGCATGCCGCGCAGCAGAGCGCACGCGGTGCCTAGCCGGCTGTTGGTCGCGACCGCCAATCCGGGGAAGCTGCGCGAGTTGCGCTCGTTGCTCGCCGGTCTGGCGTTCGAGGTGCTCGGGCAGCGCGAGTTAGGCATCGTCTCGCCCGAGGAGACCGGCGAGACTTTCCTGGCGAATGCGCTGCTGAAGGCGCGGCATGCGCAACGGCTGACCGGGCTTGCGGTCCTTGCCGACGATTCCGGCCTCGAGGTCGACGCCCTCGACGGTGCCCCGGGGGTGTTTTCGGCCCGCTACGCCGGGCCATCGGCGAGCGATGCAGACAACAACGCCAAGCTTTGCGCGGCGCTGGCCGGCGTGCCGGCATCGAGGCGGACGGCGCGCTACCGGTGCGTGCTCGTGTATCTGCCGGAGCCGCCCGCCGAGGCGCCGATCGTCGCCGAGGGTGTTTGGGAAGGATCGATCGTCGATGAGCCGCGCGGTGAGGGCGGCTTCGGCTATGACCCTCATTTTCTGGTGAAAGGGCGGGAAGAATGCGCGGCGCAGCTTCATCCCGGGGAGAAAGACCGGATCAGCCACCGCGGTATCGCGCTGCGCGCGCTGCGTGAGCGGCTCGGGCGCGACGCGGTGGGTTGATCAATGACCGGGCTGCCGCCGCTCGCCTTGTACGTGCACATGCCCTGGTGCGTGCGTAAGTGTCCATACTGCGACTTCAATTCCCACGAACTCAGGCGGGAGCGGCCGGACGCACGCTATGTCGATGCGCTATCGCGCGACTTCGAGCGCGAACTGGCGTCGATCGCGGGCCGTACGATTCAAAGTGTGTTCTTCGGCGGCGGCACGCCGAGCCTGTTCGCGGCGCCGGAGTACGCGCGTCTGCTCGTACAACTGCGCCGGCAGGCGCCGTTCGCCGAGGATGCCGAGATCACGCTGGAGGCCAACCCGGGCACCGTCGAACGCGGTGCGTTCAGCGCCTACCGGGACGCCGGCATCAACCGTGTTTCGCTCGGCGCGCAGACCTTCGACGCGCGGGCGCTGAGCGTGCTCGGGCGCATTCATAGCCCCGAGGAGACGTTGCGGGCGGTGGAGGAATTGCGCGCCGCAAAACTCGACAACTTCAACCTAGACCTGATGTACGGGCTGCCCGGGCAAAGCCCGGGCGAGGCGCTAGCCGACGTGGCGACGGCGTGCGCGCTGGGATCCAGCCATATCTCGCATTATCAACTGACTCTCGAGCCGGGCACGGTGTTCCATTCGCGCCGGCCGGCGCTTCCCGGCGAGGAGGTGCTCTGGGAGATGCAGACTGAGTGCCAGCGCTTGCTCGCCGACCACGGTTATGCGCAGTACGAAGTCTCTGCCTACGCGCGCGATGGCGCGCGTTGTCGGCACAACCTGAATTACTGGCGGTTCGGTGATTATCTCGGCATCGGCGCCGGCGCTCACGGCAAGTTGAGCCTCGAGTTGCCCGGCCGCGTCTTGCGAAGCGTCAAGCCACGCATGCCGGGCGCCTACCTTGCCGCTGCCTGCGGCACCGACGCCTCGATCGGCGAACGCGAGCCGATCCTCGAGAGCTCGCTACCCTTCGAATTCATGCTGAATGCTTTGCGCCTAAACGAGGGCTTCCGCGGCGCCGATTTCGAAGCGCGCACGGGCCTGGCGCTCGCGCGCATCGAACCGAAGCTGCAGGATGCGGAGCGGCGCGGGTTGCTGGTGCACACGCCGGACGCTTGGCGACCGAGCGAACTCGGCCAGCGCTTCCTCAACGATCTGCAGGTCGGCTTCCTTCCCTGAGCTTATGCACACCGGCGAAGCGTCTTGGCCAGAAAGCCACCTACAGGACATTGCGGTCATAATAGGTCAAATGACGTCTGCAACATTATGATTTTACGAGATAAAAAGACATGTCTATTTTTTGACCAAATTAACATTTATGTGTTTTTGTGGTGCCGGCGCTCGTGGCTGTCAGCAACATCCACAGACTTATCCACAGTTATTGTGGACAAAACGAGCTCCCCGGAGTGCGAAGCCGGTGGCAACGGTGGCGGGCTTGCCGTGCAGGGGCTGCGCGGCTACACTTCGCGGCCCGTCTGCAGCCGGCGATCCGATCGATCGGCTCTGACTTCCGGCGTGGCGAAGCTCGCTCCTTGGCGCATTTCGATTCTGCCGCAACGACATTGGCAAGGACTGAATCATGAAAGCCGGCATTCATCCCGATTACCAAGAAATCTCGGTCAGCTGCACTTGCGGCAACAGCTTCAAGACGCGCTCGACGATCGGTCACGACCTGCAGATCGAGGTTTGCTCGAGTTGCCACCCCTTCTACACCGGCAAGCAGAAGGTCGTCGACACGGGCGGACGGGTCGATAAGTTCCGCAAGAAGTACGCGACCGCTGCCGCGCGCAGCTGATCGTTCGCGATAGCCGGTGCGCGCCGACGGCGCCGGCGCTTGCCCTTGCGATCGGGCCGGTGGCGCGCCCTGCGCCGCCAGCCGTGCCTTGCCCGGCCGCTTGCTTTCAGTTGCGCCCTCGTGCAACGCTTCGAGATCTAACCTCACGCGGGCCACTTTAGACTGGCAAATCGGACGGGCGCATGACTACGAAGTACGAACTGAAGAATACGCAGACCGGCAAGGCGACGCTGCTCGATGCCATGTCTGGAACGATCGGACCCGATGTGATCAACATCGCGCCGCTCTTGAAGGAACAGGGCGTGTTCACGTTCGATCCGGGGTTCATGGCAACCGCGAGCACGGAAAGCAAGATCACGTACATCGATGGCGATGCCGGATTGCTGTTGTACCGCGGCTATCCGGTCGAACAACTCGCGGAGAAGTCGACCTTCCTCGAGGTGGCGAACCTGCTGGTCTACGGCACCCTGCCCACGAAGCCGCAGCTCGACGCGTTCTGCAGCTCGATCACTCGACACACGATGATCAACGAGCAGTTGCTGCGCTTCTTCCAGGGTTTCCACCACAACGCGCATCCGATGGCCAAGGTCGCAGCCGTCGTCGCCTCGATGGCGGCCTTCTACCACGACTCGACCGACATAAATGATCCGCGCCACCGGGAGATATTCGCGCACCGTATCATCGCGAAGCTGCCGACGATCGCCGCCGCCGCTTACAAGCACTCCTTGGGCCAGCCGTTCGTCTATCCACGCAACGATCTGCGCTATTGCACGAACATGCTCAACATGTTCTTCGCGGTGCCTTGCGAGCCGTACGCGATCGATCCGATCGCGGCCGAGGCGCTCGACCTGCTGTTCATTTTGCACGCCGATCATGAACAGAACGCGAGCACCTCGACGGTGCGGCTCGCCGGCAGCACCGGCGCGAACCCGTATGCCGCGATTTCCGCCGGCGTCTCGGCGCTCTGGGGTCCGGCACATGGGGGCGCGAACGAGGCCGTGCTCGACATGCTCGAGGGGATCGGCAGCGCGGCGAACATCGATGCCTTCCTCGCGCGGGTGAAGGACAAGCACGCGAACGTCCGCTTGATGGGCTTCGGTCACCGCGTCTACAAGAACTTCGACCCGCGCGCAAAGATCATCCGCGGCATGTGCTACCGGGTGCTCGAGAAGCTCGGCCGCACCGAGTCGCCGCTGTTCGAACTGGCGCTGCGGCTCGAGGAGATCGCGCTGAAGGATGAATACTTCGTTTCCCGCAAGCTGTACCCGAACGTGGATTTCTACTCCGGCATCATCTACAGCGCGCTCGGCATCCCGCGCTCCATGTTCACGGTGATGTTCGCGATCGCGCGCACCGCCGGATGGGTCGCGCATTGGCAGGAAATGGTCTCCGACCCGCACATGCGAATCGGACGTCCCCGCCAGTTGTATACCGGTCCGGTCAAGCGGGATTACGTGCCGATCGACGGGCGCTGAGGCGGTGCTGCGGCCGGCGCTCCTGCGCGTTACCGTGGCGATTGCGGCGGCAAGCGTATTGGCGGCCGCCGCGGGCACGGCGAGCGCGATGAACTCCCCGCCCGCCGTCGCGCCGAGCGCCTCGCTCTGTCCGCCGCCGGCAAAGCCGGGCAGGCCGGTGGCACTCGGCACCGCGGAATGGAACGGCTGGGGTCGCGACGGCGCCAACACCCGCTATCAACCGGAGCCGGCGCTGCGCGCGACCGATGTGCGCAAGCTCAGACTGAAGTGGGCATACGCGCTGGCGCCGGCCGCGTCCTACAGCCAGCCCACCGTCATCGGCGGCCGGGTGTTCGTGACGACCTCCTCCGGCTGGGTCTATTCGCTCGCCGCGCGCAGCGGTTGCACCCACTGGGCGTTGAACATGGCCGTGCCGATCGACACACCGGTCGTATTTGGTGCGATCGGCAAGCCGGTGCTCGTCAAGCGCCGTTGGTGGCGCTCACGCCTGCACAATGCGCACATCCCGGTGATCGAACCGCCGAGCGCGGTCGTGTTCGGCGACACCGCGGGCAACGTCTATGCGCTCGATGCCGAGCGTGGCACGCTGCTGTGGAAGGTGGCGCTCGGCGCCCGCAGCAACGCCGCGGTCAGCGGGGCACCGGCGGTGTTCAATGGGCGCGTGTACGTGCCGCTGACCGCGTTTGGCACCGGGCGCGGGGCCGTTGCTTCCCTGGATCTGGCGACCGGCGCACTGCTCTGGCGGGCGCAATTGCCGCATTCGGCGGCAGTCGCGACCGACGGCCTCGGTGTGTCCGGCACGCCGACGATCGACGCGCGCCGCCAATTGCTCTACGTCGCGGATCGGGCGGCCGATTCAGTCGTCGCGCTGAATCTGGCCGACGGAAGAGCGCTCTGGGTCGCCGCGGTTCCCCAGACCCCGCGGCCGGGGGGCAATCCGCTGCCGGCGGCGAAGCCTGTCGCGCGCGCGCGGGCGCCGCGCGGCAACCCGCCGGTCCTGCAGTCGCTGCCGGATGGGCGGCAGGTGTTGCTGCTGGCCAATGCCGATGGCGTCAACTACGCCTTGGACCCGGATCGCCGCGGAGCGCTGTTATGGCAGACCCGGGTGCTGGCAGGCGCCGGCGGAGCGGATTGGAGCAACGCCGCGGATCACCGCAAGGTCTATGTGGCGGCGTCTGACCGGCATCCGCGGGCAGGCAGCCAAAACGCCCTGCTGGCGGCACTCGACATCGCCACCGGCAGGGTGCTGTGGCGCAAGCCTCTGGCGCCCAAGTGTCGCGGCCCGGCCGGCGCTTGTGAACCCGAACAAGCGCATGCGGTCACGGTGATTCCGGGAATCGTTTTCAGCGGATCGGTCGACGGGCACCTGCGGGCGTACTCGACGATCGACGGCCTGCCGATCTGGGACTATGACACCGGCCGCGGGGTGCGCACGCTCAACAGCGGGACCGTTCGCGGGGGCTCCCTCGGCCGTGATGGACCGGCTGTGGTCGATGGTGTCGTCTACGTCGATGCGGCGGATCGCGGTGCGCATGGCAAGGCGGCGGGCGTATTGCTCGCGTTTTCGGTCGCCGACAAGTAGGATCGGGCGTCTTATACCAAGACCGCGCGAGCGAGCACCCCCTTGAGCGAGATTCGTCCGAGAGCGACTGATTATTGCCGGTTCGCAGTCCTCGTGTTCGCTATGAGCTGTCCGGCGTGGCGGGTGGCGCACGCCGCCGCGCAGGTCTCCGATTCGGTCGTGAAGATCTTCGCGACGATGCGCTACCCGGATCCATACAAGCCGTGGACCAAGCAGGCGCCGGTCCAGGAGACGGCTTCGGGGGTTGTGATCGGCGGGGACCGGATCCTCACCAACGCGCATGTCGTGCTTTACGCCGGACAGATCCAGGTCCAGGCCCACGAGTCCGGCGACAAGATTCCCGCGCACGTCGTGGCGGTCGCGCCGGGGATCGACCTTGCGGTGTTGAAGGTCGACGATTCGTTCTTCAAGAACCACCCCCCGCTCGCCCGCGAAGCGGGGTTGCCCCACATCAAGGATGCGGTGCTCGTCTACGGCTTTCCGACCGGCGGCACCTCGCTGTCGATCACCAAGGGCATCGTCTCACGCATCGAGTTCGTCCCTTACAACTTCCCGGCGACGGGGCTGCGGGTCCAGATCGATGCGGCGATCAATCCCGGCAACAGCGGTGGTCCGGCGGTTGTCAACGGCCGGATGATCGGCATCGCGTTCAGCCGGCTGGCCGGCACGGCCGAGAATATCGGCTACATCATTCCGAACGCTGAAATAGACCTGTTTCTCCGCGAAATCCCCGGTGGCCACTACACGGGCAAGCCGGCGATGTACGATGAGCTGCAGACCCTGGAAAACCCGGCTCTGCGCGCGTACCTGAAGCTCTCTGCCGCGACTCACGGCGTGGTCGTGCACCGGCCGCACGGCTCCGGACCCGCGTATCCTTTGAAGAAATGGGACGTGATCACGCACATCGGCAAGGCGCCCATCGATGACGAAGGCATGGTGCGGATCCGCGCCGACCTGCGCGTCGATTTTCACTACCTCGTCCAAAAGCTTGCGCATGACGGCAGGCTCCCGCTGCAGATCGTGCGCGGCGGCAAGCCGATGCACATCGAATTGCCGGTGCAGACCCATCTGCCGACCCTGGTTGGCAATTTGAACGGCCGCTACCCCTCCTATTTCATCTACGGACCCTTGGTGTTCTCGAAGGCAACCTGGCAGTTTCTCGCGTTCGCCGACAAGGACAACATCGCCCGGTCCCTCGGTCTGATCAACAGCCCCTTGCTCAGTGAGGCGCTCGACGTGCCGAGCCCGCAGCGGCGCGAATTGGTGGTGGTTTCCTCGCCGTTCTTTCCGGATGCGCTCTCGATGGGTTATTCGAACCCCGCCGGCGAGGTCGTCTATTCGGTCGACGGCATCCGCGTTCGCAGCCTCGACAATCTCGTGGCGATTCTGCGCGACGCCAAAGGCAGGTTCGTGACGATCGAATTCGAACAGCGGACTGGTGAAACCCTGGTGTTCCCGCGTAAGGCGATCGTCGCTGCGACGCAGAAGGTGCTGATCGACAATGACGTGAGGTCGCAGGGCTCGCCGGACACGATGGCCGTTTGGCGCGCCAAGCCAAGCGCGCGCGGCGCCGGCCTCTAAGCGGTCGCGAGCAAGGCGTGCACTTCGTGTGTGTCGGCTCGACGCATCGGCCGGCCGTCCACGGGAGAGTATGGCGCCTGCCGGATGCCGTCGAGGGGAAACACGGTTGCATCGATCATGCGCGCGCACGTCGCGAAGCGCAGTGCCGGGTAATGCAGGCTGCGTCCGGCATCCATCTTGACCCGCCGCTCATGCACCGAATGGGTCACGCCGATTTCCAACAAGCGCAGCGTGATCGACTCGGGCCGGTCGGCGAACAGGTGAAGGTTGATGTCGCTGTATGCGGTCGCCGTCCCGGTGAGCACCGAACCGACCAGCCGCGGCTGGAATTCATCGAGCAGGCGCATGGCCTCGAGCGCGGCGCGGCGCTGCTCCTTCAGGCTGCGGTCGTGCGAATCGGCTTCGAACAGCCGCTGTCGCAGCCGCAGAGCCTCTTCGATCTCGACGTTGCGTGGCAGCAATGCCGAGTCCGTGACGCCGAGCCGATCCGCCGCCTTGCGTTTGGCCCGTAGAAAATCCCCGATGCCCTGATCGCTCATGATTCGGGCCGCCTCCTCCGCAAGCGATCGACGCAGGCTGTCGGTGCGCTGAGAAAACTTCCTCGGCATGAATCGACTGGTCTCCTAGAACAGCGATTTATCGGAATCGATCGGTTTGTTGGGGCCGCTCTTGCCGTCGCCGGTCTCCGGCTTCGGAAGGTTGCCCTCGATGAATTTCTCCATGATCGCGTTCGGGTCATCCGCACTGGCGAGCAGGCCGGTCTGCGGGTTGATGCGCGCCGTCACGATGCCGTCCGGCAGCGGGACGTTGCGCAGCGGCATACCGGCGAGCGCCTGGTGCATGAAGTACGTCCAGATGGGCACGGCCGTCGTGCCGCCCTCTTCGCCCGGGCCGAGCGAACGATCCTGATCGAAGCCGACCCAGACGGTCGCGACGATATCGCCGTTGAAGCCCGAGAACCAGGCGTCGCGGTGATCATTGGTGGTTCCGGTTTTGCCGGCGACGTCGTCACGCCCGAGCACGCGTGCACGTACGCCGGTGCCGTGCCGAATCACGTCTTTCATCATGTCCGCGAGCAGGTAGGCGACCTGCGGTCTGATCACCTGGGGCGCGAGATTCCGCGCCGGAATCAGGAACTTCCCATCCGACTGACCCGTGTCGATGCTGCTCGCCTGTGCGGCGACGCTCGCGGACGCCGAGGTCGGCGTCGCCGTCGCTGCGGGAGCGCCGGCCACCAGCGCCGAGGGGCCGAGCGCATCCGCGGGCGGCAGGGCTTGATGGCCGCATTCGAAGCAGGCGATCGCCGGGTTGGCCTGGAAGATCGTCTTGCCGTGCGCGTCCACAACCCGGTCGATGAAGTAGGGGCTGACCCGGAACCCGCCGTTGGCGAAGGGCGCATAGGCTTCGGCAAGTTGCAGCGGCGTGACATCCGCCGTGCCGAGGGCGAGCGTCAGATCATCCGGCAGCTGCGCCTTGTCGAATCCGAAGCGCGTCACGTAGTTGCGGGCGTATTCGACGCCGATGTCGCGCATCAGGCGCACCGCGACGAGGTTGCGCGAATGGACCAAGGCCACGCGCAACCGGGTCGGTCCGTAGAACTTGTTCGCGTCGTTCTTCGGGCGCCAGGCCTTGGCGTCGTTGCCGTCTCCGAGCACGATCGGCGCGTCGAGAATGACGCTCGCGGGCGTGAAACCCTTGTCGAAGGCGGCAGAGTAGATGAACGGCTTGAAGGCCGATCCCGGTTGTCGCTCGGCCTGCGTCGCGCGATTGAAGTTGCTCTGGTAATAGTCGAATCCGCCGACCAGCGCCGCGATGGCACCGTCATGCGGGTCGATCGCGACCAGCGCACTCTGGGCTTGGGGTACCTGCACGAATTGCAGGTTCTGCGAGGTCGTGCCGACCGTGTAAATCACGTCGCCGCGATGCAATACGTCGGTCGCCGTCTTCGGTGCCCAGCCTACGTGGCCACCGGCCAAAGCCGGCCGTGCCCAGGCGATCTTCGCCCAGGGCAGCGTGACTGCGCCCAAGTCCTTGACAAAGATCTGTGCGCTCTTCGGTTCGACGTCCTCGACCACTGCCGGCCGCAGACCGCCGACGACCGGGAAGCGTTCGAGTGCGGTGTTGAGCACACGGGCTTGCGGCATGGCGGCAAGTCGCAGGTGCCCGATCGGCCCGCGATATCCGTGCCGGCGGTCATATTCGAGCAGTCCGGTGCGCACCGCGATTCCGGCGGCGGTCTGCAGCCGTGAATCGATGGTGGTGATGACCTTGTAGCCGCCGGTATAGATCGCATCGCCGTACTTGGCTTGCAGTGCCGCACGCACCATCTCGGCGACGTAGGGGGCCTGCACTTCGAGCGTAGGGCCGTGGACCCGGGTGGCCACGGGGCTCGCGTTCGCGGTCTCATACTCGGCGCGCGTGATGTCACCGAGAGCGAGCATGCGCCGCAGCACATAAGCGCGGCGGATGCGGGCGGCTTTCGGATCGGCGACCGGATTGATGTCCGAAGGGGCTTTCGGCAAACCGGCAATGGTCGCCATCTCGGCGAGGCTCAATTGGTCGAGGCTCTTACCGTAGTACACCTCGGCCGCGGCACCGACGCCGTAGGCTCGTTCGCCGAGGAAGGTGCGGTTCGCATAGATGGAGAAAATATCCTCTTTCGAATACTTCGCCTCCATCAGCAGGGAAATGTAGATTTCACTGAGCTTGCGCTTCATGTCGCGGCGCGGCGAAAGGTAGACACCCCGGGCGACCTGCATCGTGATCGTGCTGCCGCCCTCCCGCACGCCCCCGGCCCGTAGGTCCGCAAGCGCCGCACGCACGATACCTTTCCAGTCGACGCCGTGATTTTGAAAGTAGCGGGCGTCCTCGGCCGCCAGGAATGCTTCGACCAGCTTCTTGGGGATCTGGTCGTAACGGACCGGAATGCGCCGCTGCTCGCCGATCGAGGCGATCAGGCGTCCGTCCCGCGTGTAAACCCGCAGCGGCACCTGCAGCTGCACGTCCCTGAGGGTGTCCACGTTTGGCAGGCTGGGCTTCAGGTACACATAGGCGCAGACGTTTGCGTAGGCCAACAGGACCAAAACGGCCACGGCGAGGATGCAAATGCGAGATATGAGAACCAGGTATCGTTTGAGCACGGCAAACCGTTCTAACTTATTGCACAGGCGGGATTGCGCATGCATATTACCGCCGCTTGAAGAGGCATACTCATCGAAAGGTGGGGACGCAAAGCTTCCGGTCTACGGGCATGTCGGGCCTAGGATAGCGGGGTTGCCGGCCTGAAGCGGTTCGCTTGACCGATGAGCGGGCCGAACACCCAGGCATGAATTTTTCTCGGCAGCCGCCATTCTTGCGCACATCGACGCCCCCCTGGGCCCTCGAGCTTGCACCCCCCTTAGCCTTGGGACAACGGCCCGGAACATAAGTGCCGGATCGGCCATCGGGAGCGATTATCGTGAGTAGGGTCACGCTCGATTTAACAGTTTCTTGCTAAGTTACGGCGGCGTAGCTAATCTGATGCACAAGTTTCGACCTACAAGATACTGAGCACAAAAGGAAAAGTCGTGTGGTCGTTCGTTAAGAGCTATCGCCCCCTCCTCGGGCTCGACATCACCACCTCGTCGGTGAAGTTGATCGAGCTGACGATGTCCGGCGGCCAGTATCGCGTGGAATCCTACGCGGCGGAGCCAACCCCGCACAACGCGATCAACGAAAAGGCGATCGTCGATTCTGAAGCGGTCGGCGAGGCAATCCGGCGCGCGGTAAAGCGCTCGGGGGCGAAGAGCCGGCTCGCGGCGATCGCGATCAGCGGCGATGCGGCGATCACCAAGGTGATCCAAATGCCGAAAAGCCTCGGCGAGAACGAACTCGAGGGGCAGGTCGAAATGCAGGCCGACCAGTACATACCGTTTCCGATGGAGGAAGTCAGCTACGACTTCCAGGTCATCGGCCCGTCCGAGAAGGACCCGGAGATGCTCGACGTGCTGCTCGTCGCGACGCGCACGGAAAACGTCGAGCAGCGGCGCGCGGCCGTACAGGCTTCCGGATTGACCGCGCAGATCGTCGACGTCGAAGCCTTCGCGCTGGAAAACGCCTGCACGCTCATGCGCCATCAGATGCCCGACGGCGGCATGGACCGCACGGTCGCGGTGGTCGATTTCGGCGCGAGCAGCACGACCTTCAGCGTGCTGCGCGACATGAAAGTGGTCTACACCCGGGATTTCGCCTTCGGCGGGCAGTTGCTCACCGAGGAGATCATGCGCACCTACGGGCTCAGCATGGAGGAGGCCGGACGCGCCAAGAAGGAGGGCGGTCTGCCGAGCAATTACCAGCCGGAGGTGTTGGATCCGTTCATCGACGACATGACCCAGCAGGTGAGCCGTTCGCTGCAGTTCTATCTTGCGTCCGGCAGCGGCCGCTCGCAGCCTGACCAGATCTTGATTTGCGGCGGCTGCGCGAACATCTCCGGGGTCGCCGACGTCATTTCGAGCCGCGTCGGCGTACCGGCCGAGAGGGGCGATCCGCTCGGCAGCATGAAGGTTTCATCGAAGGCCCGGGCACAGGCGGTGGCGCGCGACGCCACCGCACTCTTGACGGCCTGCGGACTCGCGCTGCGCAGCTTCGACTGAGGGTAACCATGCCGCGTATCAACCTATTACCCTGGCGCGATCAGCAGCGAACGCTTCGCCGCAGAGAGTTCTTCCTCGCTGCCGGCGCCGCGTTCCTCGCGGCGATCATGTGCGCCCTCGGCGGCAAGCTCATCTATGCCGGCAGGATCGACTCGCAGTTGGCGAAGAACGAACTGCTGCAGAGCGCGATCAGCAAGCTCGACGCGCAGATCGCCGACATCATGGGCCTCGAGAACCGCAAGCAAAGGCTCGTCGCCCGCATGGAAATCATCGAAAAACTGCAGCGCAGCCGGCCGGAGATCGTGCACCTGTTCGACGAGATCGCGCGCACCGTGCCCGACGGGGTGTATCTGACGGCGCTGAAGCAAAACGGCACCAAGCTGGAAATCGACGGCATCGCCCAGTCCAGCACCCGCGTCTCGACGTTCATGCGCAACATCGACGCCTCGACCTGGATGGACAACCCGGCCCTACAGGTCGTCGAGGCGGCGAAGGATACGCCCGCCGGCGGCTCGAAATTCGTGCTCACGGTCGACACGGTCGGCGCCGACCTGCACCACGGCGGCTCGATCAACCGCCAGAGGGTCGCCGCCAAATGAACTTCCTCGATCAGTTGAAAACGCTCGATCCGCGCGATCCGGGCCGCTGGCCGACCCCGATACGGGCGTTCTTCGTCGGTCTGATTTTCCTCGTGTGCGCGGGTTTCGCCTGGTACATGCTGGTATGGACCCAGGACCGGCCGAGGCTGCTCACGGCCGAGGCTGACGAGCAGTCCCTGCGCCAGCAGTTCGAAACCAAGCAGCAACGGGCCGCCAACCTCGACGCCTACAAGGCGCAACTGGCCGAGATGCAGCGCAGCTTCGGGGCCCTGTTGAGGCAGTTGCCCGGCAGGACCGAGGTGCCGAACCTGCTCGTCGACATTTCCCAGACCGGGCTCGCCGCCGGTTTGCAGGAAAAGCTCTTTCAACCCGGCCCTGAGGTCGACAAGGGCTTCTACGCCGAATTGCCGATCAAGATCCGGTTGGTGGGCAGCTATCACGAATTCGGCAAGTTCGTGAGCGGCATCGCGGCGCTCCCACGAATCGTCACCCTGCACGACATCCAGATCACACCGGTCACGGCACACGGTGCGGGATTTGACAATCTGAGCATGGATGTCACGGCCAAGACCTACCGGTACATCGAGGACAATGGCGCCGACGGCAAGCGCGGACCGAAGAAAATAGGAGGCGCGACGTGAGGCCAACAACCCGCAGATCGATGTGGGTCGCCGTATTGATCGGCTGCGTCCTGGTGGCCGGCTGCTCGAGCGGTCAGGGTGCGCTGAAGCAATGGATCGCGCAGGTTAAAAAGCGCCCGGGAGGGCGCATCGAGCCGCTGCCTGAGGTCAAGCCCTACGAGTCCTTCAAGTACTCGGCGAGCAACCTGCGTTCGCCCTTCCAGCCACAGGGACCGTCGAACACCGGTCCTTCGGCGGTGCGGCCGAATCAGCGCCGCAACCGGGAATTCCTCGAGGGCTTCCCGCTCGACACGCTCAGGATGGTGGGCACGATGAAGATCGGCGGCCGCTTCTACGGATTGATCGAGACGAAGGACGGCCTGGTGCACAAGGTGCAGCCGGGCAATTATGTCGGCGAGAGCGACGGCAAGATCACGTCCATCACGCCGAGCAAAATCAGCATTGTCGAAATCGTCCCCGACGGACTCGGCGGCTACATCGAGCGACCGGCTTCGCTGGCCCTGGCCAATTGAAGCCTCACGGAGAGCAACGCATGACCAGTTTGAAGAATAGGATCGCAAGCGTGGCGGGCATCGCACTGATCGCGTTCGCCGCATTCTCGGCGCGCGCCCAGACGGTCGCCACCAACAAGCTCGAGGCGATCGGCGTGCAGACGCTGTCCGGCCAGCAGGTGCAGTTGACGCTGCGGATGAGCGGGCCCGCGCCCCGGCCGCTCGCCTTTACGATCGACCGGCCGGCGCGGATTGCGCTCGACCTGCCCAACACCACGATCGCGCTGCCGTCGCGGCGCATCGACGTGCGCTCAGGCGGCGTCGATTCGGTGCTCGCCGCCGAGGCCGGCGGACGCACACGCGTGGTGATCGACCTGGACAGCCTGATCCCCTACACGACCCGGGTCGTCGGCAACACGATCCTCGTCGACCTCGGCGTGCAGCCGAGCGCCGCGCCGGTGCCGGCGATGGCCGAGCGCGGCATCGTGCCGGCCTCGACCGTGTCGGCCTCGAGCGCCGCTCACTCGATCCGCTCGATCGATTTCCGCAGGGGACCGGACGGCACCGGTCGTGTGATCGTGCACATGTCGGACTCGAACATCCCGGTCAACACCCGCCAGGAAGGCAACCAGGTGGTCGTCGACTTCCGCGGGGCGCGGCTGCCCACCCGCCTGATGCGCCACTACGACGTGACCGATTTCGCGACCCCGGTGCAGTCGGTCAATGCGGTGCGCCTCAACGGTGGCACACGGCTCGTGATCAACGCGCACGGCGATTTCGACCAACTGGCCTACCAGGCGGATTCGGAGTACGTGATTGAGATCAAGCACTCGACCAAGCTCGCCTCCGAGGAGGGCAAGAAGCACTACACCGGCCAGCGCCTGACCCTCGATTTCCAGGACATCGATGTGCGCTCGGTGCTGCAACTGCTCGCCGACACCGGCGGCCAGAACATCGTCGTCAGCGATTCGGTGACCGGCAATCTGACGCTGCGATTGCAGAACGTGCCCTGGGACGAGGCGCTCGACATCGTCCTGCGCACCAAGGGCTTGGACGAGCGTCGTGAGGGCAATGTCATCATCGTCGGTCCGGCCGCCGAGATGGCCGCCCAGGAAAAGACCCGGCTTGCGGCCCGCAGCCAGATTCAGCAGCTCGAACCGCTGCATACCGAGTTCCTGCAGGTCAATTATGCGAAGGCTGCCGACCTCGCAGCGCTGATACAGGCCGGCGGCGGCAAGAATTCGATGCTTTCCTCACGCGGTGCGCTGTCGGTCGATGAGCGCACCAACACCCTGCTGATCAAGGACACGGCCGACCGCCTCGAGAGCATCCGGCGCCTGGTCCAGAAGCTCGACGTGCCGGTGAAGCAGGTCTTGATCGAGGCGCGCATCGTCGTCGTCACCGATCAATTCGAGCGCGACCTCGGAGCGCGCTTCGGGGTTTCCTCGCTGCAATCGAACAGCAACGGCCTGTTGACCGTGGGTGGCAACGGCGTCGGCGCGAATTCGGTGCTGACGGCGGCGAACGGCGGAGCCACCAGCGGCGCGGCGCTGACTTCGCCCACGCTCACCAATCAGTACCAGGTGAACCTGCCGGTCGCGAATCCGGCCGGGGCGATCGGTGTTGCCCTCCTCGGCAGCAGCTATCTGGTGAATTTGGAGCTGTCGGCGGCACAGAACGACGGGCGGGGCGAAGTGATTTCCTCGCCGCGCGTAATCACCGCGAACCAGAAGCAGGCGACCATCATGCAAGGTGTCGAGATCCCCTACCAGGAATCGGCATCGAGCGGCGCGACGACGACGCAGTTTAAAAAGGCCGTGCTGAGCCTGAAGGTGACGCCGTTGATCACGCCGGACAACCGCGTGTTGCTCGACATCAACGTCAGCGACGATTCCGTGGGTCAACTCGTGCAGAGCGCGACCGGCGGCACGGTGCCTTCGATCAACACGCGTCAGATCATCACCCAGGTGCTGGTCAACGACGGCCAGACGGTCGTTCTCGGCGGCATCCTCGATACCACCAAGAGCAATGCCGCCGACAAGGTGCCCTATCTCGGCGACATCCCGGTGCTCGGGCATTTGTTCAAGACGACGACCCGGATCAACGACAAGACCGAACTGCTGGTGTTCATCACGCCGAAAATACTGCGAGAGGGCTCGAATCTGTACTGACCGGTTGCGGCGCCCGCAGCCTGTTCGCGGCGGGCGCCGCCGCGCCTTCGGGGGCGCGCACCCTGATGCGCGGTCGACATGATCACGAAGCGAAACGTTTTCCTGATAGGGCCGATGGGCTCCGGCAAGACGGCGGTCGGCCGCCATCTCGCCCGCGTGCTGGATTACCCGTTCCACGACAGCGACGCCGACATCGAGCAGAAAACCGGTGTGGACATCGCCTACATCTTCGAACAGGAGGGTGAGGCCGGCTTTCGTGAGCGCGAGCGCGAATCGATCGAGCGGCTCACGAATCTCGACGGTGTCGTGCTGGCGACCGGCGGGGGAGCCGTGATCGACCCGGATAACCGCCGGATCCTCGCCGCAAGAGGCGCGGTGGTTTACCTGCTGACCTCCGTCGAGCAGCAGCTCGCGCGCACCCGCCATGGACGGCACAGGCCGTTGCTGAGCGGCGTCGACCCGGAGG
>JABEVI010000116.1 GCA_013044085.1 Steroidobacteraceae bacterium | reverse complement strand
GTTCACGCCGCTGTACGTGCTCGGCCTGATGGGCGTGACCCGGCGTCTGAGCCACTTCACCGACCCGAGCCTGCAAATCTGGTTCCAAATCGCCGCGGTCGGCGCGTTGTTGATTTTTCTCGGGATACTGTCCTTCCTGGTCCAGATATTCGTCAGCGTCCGCAACCGCGAGGCACTGCGCGATCGCACCGGAGACCTCTGGGACGGGCGGACCCTCGAATGGGCGACCTCGTCGCCGCCGCCGCAATACAACTTCGCCTTCACGCCGATGGTGCATGATCGTGATGCCTGGATGGACATGAAGACGCGCGGTCACGAGCGGCCCATGGAGGGCTTCAAGCCGATCCACATGCCGAAGAACACCGGCGCGGGCGTCGTTCTCGCCGCCTTGGCGTTGGGCTGCGGCTTCGGCCTCGTCTGGCACATCTGGTGGCTCGCGTCGCTGTCGTTCGTGGCGCTGCTCGCCGTGGCGATCGGTCACAGCTTCAATTACCACCGTGATTACCACATCCCCGCCGACGAGGTGCGCCGCGTGGAACACGACTACAGCCGGAAGTTGGCGGCGCAGGGCTCCGCATCATGAGCACATCCAAGACCGCGTTCTACTGCACCGAAGAGCCGCATCCGGAGAACGGCACGCTGCTCGGTTTTTGGATCTATCTGATGAGCGACTGCTTCATCTTCGCGTCGCTGTTCGCCTGTAATGCGGTCCTCGGCCAGAACTACGCCGCCGGGCCGTCCGGCAAGGACCTGTTCGATCTGCCCTTGCTGGCGGTCAACACCGCGATGCTGCTGCTGTCCTCGGTGACCTTCGGTTTCGCGATGCTCGCGATGGCTAAGGACCGCAAGCGCGCGACGCTGGCCTGGCTGGCGGTGGCCGGCGTCTTTGCGGCGGCCTTCGTCGGTTTGGAGATCAACGAGTTCATCCACATGGTGGCCGAGGGCGCGGGGCCGGATCGCAGCGCGTTCCTGTCCTCGTTCTTCACGCTGGTCGGCACCCACGGACTGCACGTGAGCCTGGGCATCATCTGGTTGCTCACCCTGATGGTCCAGGTCGGCAGGTACGGATTGACCGCGGATAACCGGCGCCGGCTGTACTGCCTCGGCATGTTCTGGCACTTCCTGGATTTGATCTGGGTCGGCGTCTTCAGCTTCGTCTATCTGGTGGGAGTCTTGCGATGAACCGTTCGTCCGGGAAAGTTCACACGCACGCGGCGGATCATCGCCAGGTCCACGGGCACGAAGCGGGACAACAGGACGCGCATGCGACGCTCAAGGGCTATCTGACCGGATTCGTGCTGGCGGCGGTGCTCACCGCGATCCCGTTCTGGCTGGTCATGGATCACGTCATCCAGAGCAAGGAGACGACCATCCTCGTCGTGCTCGCGCTCGGCGCCGTGCAAATCGTGGTGCACATGGTGTATTTCCTGCACATGAACACCACCTCGGAGAGCGGCTGGAACATGCTCGCCTTGATCTTCACCCTGGTATTGGTGGTCATCGTGCTCGGCGCCTCGATATGGGTCATGCACAACGAAAACGCCAACATGATGCCGATGTCGCCGCAGTACGCACATCACAAAATGGGGTCGTGACGCGCCTGCGTCTCAAAGCTGTCGGCTGGATCGGCGGGGCGGCGATCGTCTGCGCCGGCTTCATCGGCCTCGGCAACTGGCAGGTGCACCGACTCGGCTGGAAGTTGCGGTTGATCGCCGATGTGAATTCCCGCGTCCACGCCCCACCGGTCGCCGCACCGGGACCCGGTGCGTGGCAATCGATCGGCGCGGGGCATGGCCAGTATTTGCATGTTCGGGTGCAAGGCACATATTTGAACGCCGATGAGACGCTCGTGCATGGAGCGAGCCGCCTGGGCTACGGTTTCTGGCTATTGACGCCGCTGCGAACCCGCCGCGGTTTCATCGTGCTCGTCAATCGCGGCTACCTGCCGGCCTCATTGCCCCTTTCCAGGAAGTTCGCGAGCTTGAACAGGCCGAAGGGTACGGTGAGCGTCACCGGCCTGCTGCGTTTGAGCGAGCCGCATGGCGGCTTCCTGCGGCCCAACCGGCCTGAAAAACAGCTCTGGTACTCGCGCGACGTCGGTGCCATCGCGGCATCCAAGGGATTGCCGGCCGGCGATGTCGCACCGTATTTCATCGATGCGGACGCCGGGCCGCCGGCGCAGTGGCCGCGCGGCGGTCTCACGGTGATCCATTTTCCGAATCATCATCTCGGCTATGCCATCACCTGGTACCTGCTGGCGCTCGGGACGGTGGCCGGAGCGGTCATCGCGGTTCGCGACACCGGCTGAGCCACGCCGGGCCCGTGGCGCTGTTATCATGGATGCATGCCGATCCATGAGCGGGATCCCTGGCGCCTCCAATATTTCGAGCACGTGCCCTGTCCGGCGGACGTGCACGTTCCCACCGATGACATTGATGCGTATTGCTGGTATCCGCGGCATCGATGGATCTACAACAAGTTGCGCATCGCCGAATCGCAAGGCATCGAGTGCGCGCCGCACGGCGTCGAGCCGAGCCGCTATCCGGTTTTCAGCAAACCCATCGTCAACCTCAAGGGCATGGGCGTCGGCAGCCGCGCTCTGCGCGATCGCGACGAGTATCTGCAATGTGAGCAGCCCGGCTTTCTATGGATGAGTCTGCTCGAGGGTGAGCACATCAGCAGCGATCTGGCGGTGGTCGAGGGCGCGGTCCACTGGAGCCGGCACACGCGCGGGCTTGCGGCGCCGGGCGGCACGTTCGACTATTGGATCGTCGAGGCCGGACGGCGGCCGGAACTCGAGGATGCCTTCGCCCGTTGGGTCGGCGCGTCCCTGCCGGATTACACCGGCATGCTCAACATCGAGAGCATCGGTGGAAGGATCATCGAGGCGCATCTGCGCTTTGCCGATCAATGGCCGGATCTTTACGGGCCGGGATGGATCGACGCCTTGGTGGATTTGTACGCGCGACATCGCTGGGAGTATGCGGACGATGTCCGCCGTGAGGGTTACAGCGTCATCGTGTTTGGGCCGCACCTGCGCCAATATCCGCATCCGCCGGCCGAGTTCGTCGAACGAATCCGCGCGCACGCGCAGGTCAGCAGCGTGCAGATCACCTACGATGCCGACAAGCCCGCCGCCGGGCACGCCATGCCGCCCGGCGGCTTCCGCCTGGCGATCATCAATACCTGGGACCTCGAGGCAGGATGTGAATTGCGCGGGCAACTCGCCCGGTTTTTCGGCTTATGAGCCAGCCGGGCGCCCACAGCGCGCCAGCACGCCGCGCAAGTCGCGCAGCGGCGGGAACACCTCGTTGTTCCAATCCGCGGCCTGGGCATCGTGCGCGAGCTGCTCGTGCTCGACGATGTCCTTGTCCTCGCGGAAGATGCTCTCGGTGAACCAGGTCACGAACGGCCACACGGCATGGATCAAACCCGGCACCGGCGGCTTCTTGACGGAAAGATAGCCGTAGGTCCGGTTGCTGCGCTGTTCGGCGTCGATGGGCGTGTAGGCCAGCCACACGTCGAGCACCGGGTCCTCGCTCGGCTGAATGTCGCGCCCGACCCAGACCTTCAGTGATTGGTACGGATAGTCGGTGCGGATGCGCATGTGGTCGGCGAAGTCCTTGCGTCCTTCGTCGCGCTTGCGCACCAGATCGACGATGATCTGTTCACCGAGGGAGGGCTTGCCGGCGGTTCGGGTGAAGCTGTACTCGACCTGCGCCCAGTTCTCCCCGTGGTCGCGGCCGAGACAGCGGGCGCTGATCGATCCCATCAGTTTGCGGTGCATGAACTGATGGTTCATGTCGAACAAATTCTCGTGCATGAAGGAGTAGTGACAGGCGACCTCGCGATTCAGGCGCCGGGTCTTGTAGTCCTTGCGCTGCGAGGAGCCGAGTCGGGCGGGCAGCCGCGATTCGGCGAGGGACGGCTCGCCCGGAAAGACGAAGATCAAGCCGTCGACTTCGCGCGCAGGGTAGCTGCGAACCCCGTTCGGCAGCCGGTCCTTGCCGAGATAGGGAATCCCGACACATTTACCGTCCGGCGCGTACGTCCAGCCGTGATAGTGGCACTTGATCTGGTCGCCACAGACGACGCCGAGGTGCAGCGGCACCTGCCGGTGGGCGCAGCGATTCTCGAGAGCGAAAACTCCGCCATCACGGCCGCGATAGATCACGATCGGTTCGCCGGCGAACTGACGCGCGAGCGTGCGGCCGGCTTTCAGTTCGTGTGACCAGGCGAGCGGATACCAGTAATCCGGGTGTGCGCCGATGCGGCGTAGATCGAACGGGTTTGCTTCGGCAAGCTCATCGAGCATCGCAGGCTCCAATCCATGAGGCGAAGCGACCAGAGTAGCGTGCCGCCTGCCCGGCGGCTACCGCGTCGTGTGTGCGACGAGTCGGCAAGGATTGCAAAGCGCCTGTCTTTGATTTTAC
>JABEVI010000115.1 GCA_013044085.1 Steroidobacteraceae bacterium | reverse complement strand
TTGCAGGCGACGGTGTGCGTCTTGGCAAGCGCTTGGTAGCTAGGCAGGGCGAGCGCCGCAAAGCTCAACAATGTGGCCAAGCCGAGCGAATACTTATTTTTCACGAACGAATCTCCCAGGTTGTAATCGATCCGGCGCCATTGTAATCGGCAACCGGCCGATTCCAAACCGTTAGCGCGCGGGCGGGCGCGGCCGCAACGATGCCGGCCGGGCGCGGTGTGCCAGGGGTTCGATGCTGCGCAGCCTGATCAGAAAATGCGTGTGCTGATGCGGCGAGGTCGCTTGAATGAGGGAGCCTGCGACCGAGACGCGGGAACCCTCCCTCAAATCCGTGGAGTAGTCAGACCAACCGCTGAGTTGGAATTCGTCCGCCATCCGGCAGAGGTGGCTCTCGGCTGGCGCGTAAACGTATTGAGAATGGTCGGTCGAGAGTACCGCGACGCGCTCGACCTCACCGCCGACCTCATACGAGCGAAAATGCAGCGTGCCGGTCAGGGACACCCGCAAGGGGGAGAGGAACAGGCAGCGACCGTACCCCATCACGCAACCCGACAGGGCCGCACAGACGGCCAGCATCCATAGCGGCCTGAAAATCGGCCTGAGGTTCATCATCTTGCTCCTTCGGCGACACCATGTCGCGCCCGCTCTGCACGACGATCGGGACATTGCTGCCGCGCTGCGCCGATGCTATACACGCTTCATCATAACGAGGAGCGAGCCGGCGTGGACCGAATTTGGCTGAAACGCTATCCGGTGGGCGTACCTGCCGACATTGATGTCGACCGCTACGCTTCGATCGCGGCATTGTTCGATGAGACCTGCCAAAGGCACCGGGACCGCCCCGCATTCACCAACATGGGCACGACCCTCTCCTATGCGCGGCTCGACGCATTGAGCCGCTCGTTCGCGGCCTGGCTGCAGCACGAATCCGGCCTTGCTCCCGGCGATCGGATTGCCTTGATGATGCCCAACATCCTGCAGTACCCGGTCGCCCTGTTTGGCGCGTTGCGCGCCGGCATGGTGGTCGTCAACACCAATCCGCTCTATACGGCGCGCGAACTCGAACACCAACTCGGCGACTCCGGCGCCGAGGCGATCGTGGTCCTCGAGAACTTCGCGCACGTGCTTGCACAGGTGTTGCCGAAGATCCCGCTGCAACGCGTGTTGGTAACCGGCATCGGCGACCTGCTCGGCCTGCCCCGCGGGCCGATCGTGAATTTTGCCCTGCGCCACGTCCGTAAACAGGTGCCCCCGTGGCGAATTCCCGCGGCGATACGATTCAACACCGCTCTCGAGGCCGGCCGGAAACTGACCCTCGATGCGGTTGATATCCGACCGACGGACCCGGCGTTCCTGCAGTACACCGGCGGCACGACCGGCATTGCCAAGGGCGCGATTCTCTCGCACCGAAACATCGTTGCAAATCTCCTGCAGGCAGGCGAGTGGATCCGGCCGACCGTGTCCTCGCTGCCCGCCACGAGCGTGCCGATCGTGATCACGGCCTTGCCGCTGTATCACATCTTTTCGCTGACGGCGAATTGCTTCATGTTCACCCACCTGGGTGCGCACAACATCCTGATCACCAATCCGCGCGATTTTCACGGATTCGTCGCCACCCTGCGCAAGTATCCGTTCTTTTTCATCAGCGGAGTGAACACGCTGTTCAACGCCCTGCTTCACACGCCGGGCTTTGCCGAATTGGACTTCAGCAGTCTGCGGATCAGCCTCGGCGGCGGCATGGCGGTGCAGGCGGTGGTGGCGGCGCGCTGGAAGGAGGTCACGGGCTGCATCCTCACTCAGGCCTGGGGATTGACCGAAACCTCGCCGGCCGCCTGCATCAACCCGGTGGACCTGGATTTCAACGGATCGATCGGCTTGCCGATCTCGTCGACCGAGATCTCGATTCGCAACGACGAGGGCGGCGAGCTCGGCATCGGCGAGGTCGGTGAGATCTGCGTGCGCGGCCCGCAGGTGACGAGCGGCTATTGGCATCGCCCGGACGAGACGGCCAGGATATTTTTTCGCGACTGGCTGCGAACCGGCGACATCGGCCACATCGACGCCCAGGGATTCGTCTACATCGAGGACCGCAAGAAGGACATGATCCTGGTGTCCGGGTTCAATGTCTATCCGAACGAGGTCGAGAGCGTCGCAGCCGAGTTTCCCGGCGTCCTCGAGGTCGCGGCGGTTGCCGCGCCGGATGAGGATTCCGGCGAATCGGTCGCCTTGTTCGTCGTCAAAAAGGATCCGGCGCTCGACGCGCAGGCGTTGCTCGCGTATTGCCGGCGGAATCTGACCGGATACAAGGTTCCGAAACACATTTATTTCCGCGAGGAATTGCCGAAGACGAACGTCGGCAAGATCCTGCGGCGAGAGTTGCGCGACGAGCTCCGCTCACAGGCTTGAACGCCGCGGGGCGGCGCGGACTCAATCGAGCCGGTAACGCCGCACGGCCTCGATGAGCCGCGCGACGCTCTGCGGATCGACGTCGGGTGTGATGCCGTGGCCGAGATTGAACACGTGGCCCGGGCCGCGACCGAAACTCTCGAGCACGCGGCGCACCTCGGCGTCCAGCACCTCGGGCGGAGCGTGCAAGGCCGCCGGGTCGAGATTGCCCTGCAGCGCCAGGCGGTCGCCAACCCGGGCACGGGCGTCGGCAAGATCGGTCGTCCAGTCGACCCCGGCCGCATCGCAGCCGATCGCCAAGAGCTTGTCGAGCCAGGCGCCACCACCCTTCGTGAAGACGATGCGCGGCACGACGCGCCCATCCGCATGGCGCGTCAGCCCGTCGAGGATCTGCGCCATGTAAGGCAGCGAAAACTCCTCGTAATGCGCCGGCGTCAGCGCCCCGCCCCAGGTGTCGAACAGCATCACAGCCTGCGCGCCGGCGCCGATCTGCGCATTCAGGTAGAGAATGGTCGCCCGTGCGAGCAGCTCGAGCAAACGGTGCAGCTCCCGCGGCGCGGCGTAGATCATCCGCTTGATTGCCGGGAATAGTTTGCTGCCACCGCCCTCGACCATGTAGGTCGCGACCGTCCACGGTGATCCGGCGAAGCCGATCAGCGGCACCCGGCCATGCAATTCGCGGCGTATCAACGCGACCGCGTCGATGACGTATCTCAGATCGGTGCCGGGATCCGGCAGCGGCAGGCGCGCGATATCGGCCGCGGTGCGCACCGGATGCGCGAAACGAGGCCCTTCGCCGGCTTCGAATTCCAAACCGAGCCGCATCGCATGTGGGATCGTCAGGATGTCGGAAAACAGAATCGCCGCGTCCAAGGGATACCGCTCGATCGGCTGCAGCGTGACCTCGCAGGCAAGCTGTGGATTCGTGCACAGCGCCATGAAGCTGCCGGCGCGCGCGCGCGCCTCCCGGTATTCGGGCAGGTAGCGCCCCGCCTGGCGCATCAGCCAGACGGGACGCCGCGGCGTCGGCTCACGCAGCAGGGCACGCAGCAGAAGGTCGTTGCCGGCGGCCTCCATCAGGTGCGTTCCACCGGATCGAACAGCCTGCGGTGTTCGAGGATTGCGTAGCGATCCGTCATGCCGGCGATGTAATCCGACACCGCGCGGGCGAGGCCTGACGGACCCTGCGCGGCTTCACGGCGTGAACCGGTCACCCGATGCTCGTCCGGCATAAGGCCTGGGTTGGTGAAGAACGCATCGAACAATTCGCGCACGACACGGCGCGCCTTCGAGGTCATGCGCTGAACCTTGTGGTGTTTGTAGAGGCGCTCGCGCAGGAATGACTTCAGCTCTTGATTCAAATCCGCGGTCCCCTCGCTGAAGCCGATCAGGAAGCCGCGCTGCGCGCGAACTTCCTGGATCGATGCCACGCCCGCCTCGCGCAGGCGCGCCGCGGAGGACTCGACCAGGTCCGTCACCAGGTGATTGATGATCCGTCGCAATATCTCGTAGACCAGCCGGCGCCCCGCGATCTGCGGGTGCAGCGCTCGGACCTCGGCATGGTAGCCGGCGAACAACCGCACCGAGGATAGCTCCTCGAGCGTTATCAAGCCGGCGCGGATGCCATCGTCGACATCGTGGTTGTTGTAGGCGATCTCGTCGGCGAAGTTCGAGAGCTGCGCCTCGAGGCCCGGTTGCTCGCGGTTGATGAAGCGCTCGCCGACATCCCCCAGCAACAGGGCATTCTTGTGCGAACAATGCTTGAGGATGCCCTCGCGGCACTCGAAGCTCAGGTTCAGGCCGTCGAAATCGGCGTAATGTTCCTCGAGTTCATCGACGACGCGCAGCGACTGCAGGTTGTGCTCGAAGCCGCCGAAGTCGGCCATGCATTCGTTGAGCGCATCCTGGCCGGCATGCCCGAAGGGCGTGTGTCCGAGATCGTGGGCGAGGCAAACGGACTCGGACAAGGCTTCATTCAGCCGCAGCTGGCGCGCGACCGTGCGCGCGATCTGCGCGACTTCGAGCGTGTGCGTCAGCCGGGTGCGGTAAAGATCGCCCTCGTGATTGACGAACACCTGCGTCTTGTAAACCAGCCGGCGGAATGCGGTCGAGTGCACGATGCGGTCCCGATCGCGCTGGTATTCGGAACGATAGGCGGGCTTCGGCTCGGCATGACGCCGGCCGCGGGACTGCTCCTCGTGAGCGGCGTAGGGAGCGAGTCTGCTCATCCGAAGTGTTCCTCGAGCGTGCGCTGCAATAGCTCATCATCGTACTGCGCGGTCACGACGGCTTCGCCCGGCGCGGTGAGCAGCACGAGGCGCATCGCGCCGCGCAGCACCTTCTTGTCCATCCGCATCAAGGCGAGCGCCTTGGCGGCGCCGATCGGCGGCGCCGTGATCGGCAGGCCCGCGGCGGTGAGCAGCGCGCGCAGACGCACCGGCACCGACTGATCGAGCAGACCGAGCCGCGCGGACAGCTCGGCGGCGATCAGCATGCCGATGGCGACCGCCTCGCCGTGCAAAAAGCGCTCGTAGCCGGTCGCCGCCTCGATCGCATGGCCGAAGGTGTGACCGAAGTTGAGCGCCGCCCGCGGCCCGGTCTCGCGTTCATCGGCCGCGACGACGGCCGCCTTCAGCTCGCAAGAACGGGCGATCGCGTGGGTCAGCGCCTCGCGATCGCGCGCGATCAAGCGCGGCATCTGTCGCTCGAGCCAGTCGAAGAGCACCGGATCGGCGATACAGCCGTACTTGATGACCTCGGCGAGCCCCGCGCGCAGCTCCCGGTCCGGCAGCGTCGACAAGGTGTCCGTATCGATGATCACCGCCGCCGGCTGATGAAAAGCGCCGATCAGATTCTTGCCGTGGGGATGATTGACGCCGGTTTTGCCGCCGACCGAGGAATCCACCTGCGCGAGCAGCGTGGTCGGCATCTGCACGCACGCGATCCCGCGCTGGTAGCAGGCGGCCGCGAAACCGCCGATGTCGCCGACCACCCCGCCGCCGAGCGCGATCAGGGTCGCATCCCGGTTGAGCCGCTGCTCGACCAGGGCGTCGAACACCACCGCGGCGCTCGACAGTGTCTTGTGCTGTTCGCCGTCGGGCAGGATGCACTCGCCGATCCGCCGGCCCGCCAGCGCCGCGCGCACGCGCGCCAAGTACAGCGGCGCGACGGTCACATTGCTGAGAATGAGCAGATCATGGCCCGGAACCCGTTCGCCGAGGCGCCGGGCATCGCCGATCAGGCCCGGCCCGATGTCGATCGGATAGCGGCTGTGGCCGACGTCTACGGTGAGGGTTTGCACACCG
>JABEVI010000017.1 GCA_013044085.1 Steroidobacteraceae bacterium | reverse complement strand
ACGTGACGGTCGCCAACTTGATTTATTTCGGGAAGGCGCAGCTGCCACAGGCTTTGATCAACAGGCTCATCAGGTTGGCCGCCTTTCAAAATCCGGAGTTCTATAGAGCCCAGACGATGCGCCTATCCGTGTGGGACAAGCCGCGGGTGATCGTATGCGCTGAAAACTTCCCGAATCACATCGGCCTACCTCGTGGCTGTCTCGACGCGGCGCTGTCTTTGCTGCGAGACAACGATATCGGCTACGATCTGCGAGACGAGCGCAACGCGGGTCAGACGATTGCCGCAACCTTTATGGGTAGTCTGCGGTCGGACCAAGAAGCGGCGGTATCGGCGATGCTCCGTCACGACGCCGGCGTACTATGCGCTCCGACCGCGTTCGGAAAGACGGTGACCGCAGCCGCGATAATCGCGCATCGGCGTGTGAACACTCTGGTGCTGGTACACCGTACTGAGCTATTGAAACAGTGGCAGGAAAGGCTGCAAGCATTTCTAGGTAATGGTAGAGACGCGGTCGGTACCATCCGTGGCGGGAACACCAGGCCTACCGGTTTAATCGACATTGCGGTGATGCAATCGCTTTCGCGTCGAGGCGAGGTGAATGCGCTGGTCGAGAATTACGGACAAGTCATCGTCGACGAGTGCCATCACGTCGGCGCCATCTTTTTCGACGCTATCCTCAAACGGACAAAGGCGAAGTACGTACTTGGTTTGACCGCGACGCCGATCCGCCGGGATGGGCAGCAGCCGGTCATCTTCATGCAGTGTGGACCGATCCGGCACACCGCCGCCAGACCGGCCGGCGGGCCGCACGATCTCGAGGTAATTCCCCAGATGCGCACTACGCCAATTGAGGTGCCGCTGGATGCCGGCATTCAAGACGTCTTCCGCTACCTCGCGACCGACGACGAACGGACTGAGGCCATCGCTGTGGAAATCGCCCGCGCATTTGGCCAGGGTCGGAAAGTACTCGCGTTGACTGAGCGCACGGAGCATCTCAACGCCATCAGGGCCGCACTCATTGGGCGCGTCCCCGCGCCGATGGTGTTACACGGGCGTATGTCGCGGAAGCAACGCGAAGCCCTCATCAGCGAATTGAACGGATTGCCGACCGACGCCCCCCGCATTTTGCTTGGCACCGGAAAATTGATCGGTGAAGGGCTCGACCATCCGGCGCTGGACACATTGGTACTAGCCATGCCGGTGTCGTGGAAAGGCACGCTGCAGCAGTACGCGGGTCGGCTCCACCGCGAACACGCTGGTAAAACCGACGTTCGCATCGTCGATTTCGTTGACGTCGGTCACCCGGCGTTGCGCCGGATGTGGGACCGACGGCAGCGTGGTTATCGGGCGATGGGATATCGCATGAGCTTGGCGGACAAATCCGCCGGGCCGAGCGAATGATTGTGTGACAAGGAGGGGAGTGGCCATTTGTCGGACCGTAAAGGTCCCCAATGGTCGCGTCGCTGCCCTACGAGTGTTGGCGTGACTTTGGCGTCACTCGGTGCCGCTTCGTTATGCTCGGTCGTGACAACTGCAACGGGCGTCACGCGGCAAGTGATTGAATGTAATACTCCAGAATTCCCAATACTGCGCTCATAATGCCGAGGTCGAGGGTTCGAGTCCCTCTCTCACCACCAATTGCTTCTGCGCGCGAATAAGGTCGCTGTCAGCGGCGAAATGATTACCGTCTAATTCAGGCGGTTTGAACGCCGACGTTTTCTTCGTCCGTGTTCTTCGGCGAAGTTTTATTTAATCGTTTTATTCGACTTGTTTTCCGGGGCGCCGGCGACGATGCGCAGCGCTCAGCGGCGGACCGACGGTCGTCGGCGAAGATGGAGTCCCACGCGAGGGATCCATGGCGAACAAGAAAGAGACCAAGTGTCTTTGCTGCGGCGAGATTTTGCCGGCCGATGTACGCAACCGCGGGCGTCAGAAATATTGCACGAAGGGTGCGTGCCGGGCGGCTGGCAAGGCGGCACGACAGCGCCGCTGGCTCGGGAAATCAGAGAACCAGGGTTACTTCAGCGGACCCGAGCACGTCGAGCGGGTTCGGGTGTGGCGTGCCGCGCATCCGGGCTATTGGCGCTCTCACCGGCGTGGGCGGGGCGTTGCGTTACAAGACGCCTTTGTGCCGCAAGTGGTTGAACCGAGCGAGGATTTATCGAGCCGTGCGCTACAAGACGACATCGCGGCGACCACCCGTCAATTGCTACAACTCGGGCAAGACATCCTCGCTGGACACCCCCGTCATGCCCCAGAAACGCCTGCTGCGCCCTGATCGGCTACGCCGCATCCCGTCGCAGTTCAGTTGGATCGATCAGCGTCTCGTGCGTGACCTTCATACCGAGCGATGCGGGCCAGAGGCCCTGGCCCTGTATCTGGTGCTCGTCACGGTGGCCGATGCGCAAGGCTTGAGCTACTACGGCGAGGCGAGCCTGACGCGTCTGCTGTCGATGCCGGTGGAGCGTCTGCGAGACGCGCGAGCGGAACTGATCCGCCGCGAGTTGATCGCCTTCGAGCGCCCGCTGTATCAGATCCTCGCGCTCGACCCACCGGTGCCAGCACGCGTGCACGGCGTGCAATCCCTCGGGTCCGGCGTCGCACGGCTCCGTGTGCGGTTGGGTACCGGTCGCACCGCTCCGGAGTCAGCACCGTGATCGATTACGAGATGTACTGCAAAATCCGCGATCATCGCGACCGCCAGGGCCTGACAATCACGCAGACCGCCCAGGCGCTTGGTCTTCACCGCGGGACGGTCTCGGCGTGGTGGCGACGCGAGCAGTATCGGCAACGCACGCCGGTGAAACGCGCGAGCCGACTCGATCCCTACAAGGGCGAAATCGTGCGGCTGCTCGAGGCGCACGCGTTCAGCGCGCAGCAGATCTTCCGGCAACTACAGAAGGCGGGCTACGACGGCGGTCTGACGATCGTCAAAACCTACGTGCGCCAGATCCGTCCGCCGAAGCGCAAGGTGTATCTGAAGCTGCAATT
>JABEVI010000114.1 GCA_013044085.1 Steroidobacteraceae bacterium | reverse complement strand
ATATACACGATGAACCGGGTCGGCAAGGTCGTGCCGCCCAAGCGCGTGATTCTGCGCGACATCAGCCTGAGTTTTTTCCCCGGCGCCAAGATCGGGGTGCTCGGCCTGAACGGCTCCGGCAAATCCACCCTGCTCCGGATTATGTCCGGTATGGACCAGGACATCGAAGGCGAGGCGCGCGCGCAGCCGGGAATCAAGGTGGGCTACCTTCCCCAGGAACCCGAACTCGACGAGTCGAAGACGGTTCGCCAGGTGGTCGGCGAAGGCGTCGGCGACGTGCAAAGTCTGATCGACCAGTTCAACGCGATCAGCGACCGTTTCGCCGAGCCGATGGCGGATGAGGCGATGAACAAATTGATGGAGGAACAGGCGAAGCTGCAGGATCGGATCGACGCCGTCGGCGGCTGGGAACTGGAACGCCGCCTGGAAATCGCCGCCGATTCGCTGCGCCTGCCGCCGTGGGAGGCGCTCGTCGGCAAGCTCTCCGGCGGTGAGAAACGCCGCGTGGCGCTGTGCCGCCTGCTGCTCTCGAAGCCGGACATGTTGCTGCTCGACGAGCCGACGAACCATCTGGACGCGGAGTCCGTCGCCTGGCTCGAACACTTCCTCGACGAATATCCGAGCACCGTGATCGCCGTCACCCATGACCGCTATTTTCTCGACAACGTGGCCGAGTGGATCCTCGAACTCGATCGCGGCCACGGCATACCCTGGCACGGCAACTATTCATCCTGGCTCGAACAGAAACAACAGCGGCTCGAACAGGAGGAGAAACAACAGGAGGCGCTCGCCAAGTCCCTGCAGCGCGAACTCGAATGGGTGCGTGCGAATCCGAAGGCGCGCCAGGCGAAATCCAAGGCCCGCCTGCAGCGCTACGAGGAACTCGCCTCGCAGGAATTCCAGAAGCGCAACGAGACCAACGAGATCTACATTCCGCCCGGCGAACGGCTCGGCGACCTGGTGGTCGAGTGCCGCGGCCTGCGCAAGGGCTTCGGCGAGCGTCTGCTCATCGACGAGCTCTCCTTCAGCCTGCCCGCCGGCGGCATCGTCGGCATCATCGGCCCGAACGGCGCCGGCAAGACGACGCTGTTCCGGATGCTCACCGGCGCCGACAAGCCCGACGCCGGCGAGATCCGCGTCGGCCCGACCGTGAAGCTCGCCTATGTCGACCAATCGCGTCAGGCGCTGAACGACAAGAACAGCGTCTGGACCGAGATCTCCGGCGGTCTGGACCTGATCAAGGTCGGCAACTACGAAACTTCCTCGCGCGCCTACGTCGGCCGCTTCAACTTCCGCGGTGTGCAGCAACAACAGTTGATCGGCGATCTGTCCGGCGGCGAACGCAACCGGGTACACCTCGCCAAGGTGTTGAAGGCCGGCGGCAACGTGCTGCTGCTCGACGAACCGACCAACGACCTCGACATCGAGACGCTGCGCGCGCTCGAGGAGGCGCTGCTCGCCTTTCCCGGTTGCGCGGTCGTCATCTCGCACGATCGCTGGTTCCTCGACCGCATCGCGACCCACATCCTCGCCTTCGAGGGCGACTCGCAGACCGTCTGGTTCGAGGGCAACTACCGGGAATACGAAGAGGATCTGAAGCGCCGCAAGGGCGATGCCGCCGCACAACCGCACCGCATCCGTTATAAACCTCTGCAGGGGTGACTCCGATGATGCACATCGACGCACAGGACCGTTTCAGCCTCGATTCCCAGGCGATCTGCCTGACGTGCCCGCATTGCCAGTCGGTCACGCACCTCACCCCGCTCGCCGTGCCGCGCTTTCTCGACCTCAACCGCCGCCGTCCGCAGACGGTCGGCATGGTGTTTCTCTGCGATGCCTGCGCGGAACCGGTGTTCCTGAAGTTCACGGCGCACGCCTATGGCGCGGACCGGGTGGACCTCGCCGCCAACTACGTCGAGGTGGAGCGGGCGCCGGAGGTCTTTCCGCTCACCTACCTGCCCGCCGAGGCGAACGGCCTGTTCAAGGAGGCGCTCGGTTGTTTCACGGCCGGCTGCTACAACGCCTTCGGCGCGATGTGCCGTAGAACCGCGCAGTCGCTGTTCCGCGAACTCGGCGATCGCGGCAAGCTCGAGTTCTTCGACAAGCTGCAGGAGATCCGCGATCTCGCGGATCTTGAGGAAGACACCTTCGCCACGCTGCGCGCCGTGCTCTTCGGCAGTGACAGCGACCCATGGCCGCATCAGCCGACGCTGAATGCGGCGCGCGCGGGCATCCTCCTCGAGGTCATGCGCGACTTGCTCTACCAAACCTTCGTGCGCAAGGCGCGCCTTCGCCAGGCGATGACCTTCAGGCGCTTCGTCGTGCCGGTTCCCGCCGAAACGGAGACCTGAGGCGCCGGAGCGGCTCAGGCCACGAACAGCCGCGCATTGCGGAACAGCCGCATCCAGCCCCCATCCTCGCCCCACTCGCGCGGCGCCCAGGAATTTTGCACGCTGCGATACACGCGCTCCGGATGCGGCATCAGCGCCGTCACCCGCCCGTCCGCGCTGCAAACGCCGGCGAGACCCTCCGGCGAGCCGTTCGGGTTGCACGGATAGCGTTCGGTCGGCTCGCCCCGATGATCGACATAGCGCAGACAGGCGAGGCCCTGCGCATTCAGGCGGCCGGCATCGCCCGCGGCATCGAACTCGGCCCGACCCTCGCCGTGGGCGACCACGATCGGCAGCATCGAGCCGTGCATGCCGCGCATCAATACCGAGCGGCTAGGCGCGATGCGCACGAGGGTGAGACGCGCCTCGTACTGTTCCGAGCGGTTGCGCAGAAACCGCGGCCAATGCTCCGCGCCGGGCACGAGTTCCTTGAGCGCAGCGAGCATCTGGCAGCCATTGCAGATGCCGAGCGTGAAGCTCGTAGGCCGGGCGAAGAAGGCCGCGAACTCCTCGCGCGCCCGGCCGTTGAACATGATCGATTTCGCCCACCCCTCGCCGGCGCCGAGCACATCGCCGAACGAGAAACCGCCACAGGCGATCAGGCCCGAGAAACGTGCGAGCGAGGCATGACCGCCGAGGATGTCGGTCATGTGCAGATCGAAGGCGTCGAAGCCGGCACGCGTCAACACCGCCGCCATTTCGGTCTGGCTGTTGACCCCCTGTTCGCGCAGCACCGCGACCGCCGGCCGCGCACCGGAGCGGATGTAGGGCGCGGCGACGTCCTCGGCGGGGTCGAAGCTCAGCGCGGCGCCGAGGCCCGGATCCTCGGTATCGAGAATTGCCTCGTACTCCTCGCGCGCGCAGGCCGGATTGTCGCGCAATTGCTGCATGCGGAACGACACCTCGCTCCACGCACGATGCAGATCGACTCGTGACCCGGCGTGCAGCAGCCGTGCGCCGGCGCGTATGTGGATCGAGGTGCCGGGCACGGGCTCGCCGAGCTCGCGCACACAGTGGCCGAGGCCGTGGCGCGCGAACAGCGCGCGTGCCTCCCCGAGTAAGGCGGCCGGAATCTGCACGATGCAGCCGAGCTCCTCGGCGAAGCACGCCGCGACCGGATCGGCGACGGCGCCGAAATCGATCTTAAGGCCGCAGCGCGACGCGAAGGCCATCTCGAGGAGCGCGATCAGCGCACCGCCATCGGAGCGATCGTGATAGGCGAGCGCGAGGCCGCGATTCTTCAGCTCGATCAGCGCCGCGGCGAACGCGGCGAGCAGCTCCGGCGCGTCCAGATCGGCCGGCGCCCCGCCCGACAGGCCGAACACCTGGGCCCAGCAGGAGCCGCCGAGCCGGTCCTGGCCGCAGCCCAGATCGATCAGCAAAAGACGCGAGGCCGCGCGCAAATCGAGCAGCGGGGTGAGGGTGCGACGCACGTCGCGCACGGGCGCGAACGCCGAGACGATCAGCGAAACCGGCGCGAGCACGCGATGCTCGCCGGCCTCGTCGCGCCAGACGGTGCGCATCGACAAGGAGTCCTTGCCCACCGGGATCGTCAATCCGAGGCGCGCGCACAGATCCATGCCGACCGCGCGCACGGTCGCGTACAGGTCGGCATCCTCGCCCGGTTCGCCGCAGGCCGCCATCCAGTTCGCCGACAGACGTACCTCGCGAAGATCGCCGATGTCGGCGGCGAGGATGTTGGTGATCGCTTCGCCGACCGCAAGCCGGCCCGAGGCCGGAGCATCGAGCACCGCGACCGGCGAGCGCTCACCGAGCGCGATCGCCTCGCCGTGATAGCCCTGATAATCGCTCAGTGTCACGCCGACGTCGGCGACCGGCACCTGCCACGGTCCGACCATCTGATCGCGGCTGATCAGCCCCCCCACCGTGCGATCGCCGATCGTCACCAGGAAGGATTTGTCGGCGATCGTCGGCAGGCTGAGGAGGCGGCGCAGCGACTCCTCGACCGTGGTGCCCGCGGTCGACAGCGCCACCGCGCTGCGCGGCAGCGAGACGACGTCGCGATGCATCCGCGGCGGCTTGCCGAGCAGCGTCTCGAGCGCCATATCCACCGGCGCGAGGCCGTGCAACCCGTCGCTGACGAGCAGCCGTCCATCGGCGGTGACCTCGCCGACGAGTGCGTACGGACAGCGTTCGCGCGCACACAATGCATCGAACTCCTCGAGGCGGCCGGGCTCGAGCGCAATGACGTAGCGCTCCTGCGCCTCATTGCACCAGATTTCCATCGGCGAAAGGCCGGGCTCGGCGCTCGGAATGCGGCGCAGATCGATGCGCCCGCCACGCCGGCTGTGGGCGATCGCCTCGGGCAGCGCGTTCGACAAGCCGCCGGCGCCGACGTCGTGGATCAGCAGGATCGGGTTGCGATCGCCGAGCGCCCAGCAGCGGTCGATGACTTCCTGCGCACGGCGCTGTATCTCGGCGTTGCCGCGCTGCACCGAGGTGAAATCCAGATCCGCGGCGCTCTGGCCGCTGCCGACCGAGGAGGCCGCGCCGCCGCCGAGGCCGATCAGCATCGCCGGACCGCCGAGCACGATCAGCGGCGCGCCGACCACGACATCGCGCTTCTCGACGTGATCGCGGCGGATGTTGCCGAGACCGCCGGCGAGCATGATCGGCTTGTGATAGCCGCGCAGCACGCTGCGCCCGCCCTCGCGGCTGGTGCGTTCGTAGACGCGAAAGTAGCCGCAGATGTTCGGACGGCCGAATTCATTGTTGAACGCCGCGGCACCGATCGGGCCGGCGAGCATGATCTCGAGCGCCGAGGCGATGCGCTGCGGCTTGCCGAGGTCCTCCTCCCAGTCGCGGCGCAAACCCGGGATCCGCAGGTTCGAGACCGAGAAACCGCACAGCCCCGCCTTCGGCTTCGCACCGATGCCGGTGGCGCCTTCGTCGCGGATCTCCCCGCCGGCACCGGTCGCCGCACCCGGAAACGGCGAAATGGCGGTCGGATGATTGTGCGTCTCGACCTTGATCAGGATGTCGACGTCCTCGGCGTGAGTGGCGTACAGGCCGGTGTGCGGATCGGCGAAAAAGCGCTGTGCGCGCGGTCCGGCGATCACCGCGGCGTTGTCGCGGTAGGCCGAGAGCACGCCCTCGGAATTGCGCCGATAGGTCTCGCGGATCATGTCGAACAAGGTCATCGGCATCTCGACGCCATCGATGCGAAAGGCCGCATTGAAGATCTTGTGCCGGCAGTGCTCGGAGTTCGCCTGCGCGAACATCATCAATTCCGCATCGGTCGGGTCGCGGCCGGTCTGCGCGAAGGACTTCGCGAGATAGTCGATTTCATCCTCGGACAACGCGAGCCCCCAATCGCGGTTCGCCTCCCGGAGTGCGGCGTGGGCGTCCCGGCCGAGCGGCACGGTGCGCAAGGGGCGCGGCGCGGCCGCGCGAAAATAATCCTCGGGCGGATGGGCGGCGAGCCACAGCGACTCGGTCATCCGGTCGTGCAACAGCGGCGCGAGCACCCCGAAATCGGCTTGGGCGAGCCGCCGGCGCAGACGCAGGCGATAGCGGGTGCCGCGCTCGATGCGGCGCACCCGCACGAGGCCGCAGACATGCGCGATGTCGGTCGCCTTGCTCGACCACGGCGAGACGGTGCCGAAACGCGGCATGACGATCAGCGTCTCTTCGGCGCCGCCGCCGGCGCCGGGCGGCGGGCCCGGCGGGCGCGGCGCCCGCGAACCGTAGTTCAGCAGGCGTGCGAGCAGCGTCCGGTCGGCATCCTCGATCGAATCCTCTGCATCGACGTAGTGCACGGTCTCGGCCGACACCGACAGCACCGTCGGCTGACGCAGGCCGAGTGCGCGCAGCAACTCCTCGAGGCGAAATGGCGACAAGGCCTCGGCGCCGGGGAACTCGATCAAGTCAGCGGCTCCGAAGCGCTGGACCGGCTACTTGTGTGCGTTGGAGTCCCCACCCGGCGTGTACAGGGGCACGGGAAACTGCGCGACATTGGAGCTCTCGAGGACACTGATCTTGCTGACACCTTGTTTCTTGACCTCGTCGATGCGCAGCACCGAATGCATCGGCAAATAGGTGCGCTTTACTTCGTGGAATTCGGACTTTATCTTCTCTTCGGCCGGGTCGACGACCAGGGTCGAGCGCTCACCGAAGATCAGTTCCTCGACCTCGATGAAGCCGAACAGGCTCCCATGGCTCACCTTGCGGGCGTAGATCTCGTAGACCTTGCCCTGGTTGGCGAACAGAACTGTGAAAATGTGACTCGCGGCCATTTGCGAGGCTCCAGATGGGGGTACCGTTCAGCTATATTATAGGAGGACTTAGCGCAAATCCCGTGAGCCGTCCAACGGAGCGAATATGGCCTTGCGCATAAGCATCGTCAGCGAGAACGCCAACCGCCTCGGCAACCAGGCGAGCAAGGTGTTTGGCGTGCATGGAGGCTCGATCGGCCGCTCACGCGAGAACGAGTGGACCCTGCCGGACCCCGAACGCTACCTCTCGGGCACGCATGCCCGGGTCGAATTCCAGGCCGGCCGCTACATCCTCACCGACACCAGCACCAACGGCACCTACGTCAACGGCGCCCAGGTGCCCCTCGGACGCTTCCACGAATACACCCTGCGGGACGGCGATTATCTGCGCCTCGGGGAGTATGAATTGCTCGTCAGCATCGATCCCGCAACCGATTTCCCGCCCGAGGAGGGCGCGATCGTCGCCTACGATGGCACGCCGGGCGCCTCGGCGGCGCACGACGCGACCGCCGGCGACATCGGCGCGGACCTCGACTTAAGCGAATTGCTCGAACCGAGCGACCGGCACGACAGCCCGCTCGGTGCCCTGGCGCGCGACGCCTACGGCCAGACCGTCGGCGCCGAGCCGCCGCAGGAATCCGAATCGGTGCCTTGGCATATGATGACCCGGCCCCTGACGCTCGAGCGGGCGACGGCAAAGACCCCGCGCGTGACGCCACCGACCCGCTATGAGGGCGAGATCGACCCCGGACTCGCCGCGTTTTGCCGCGGCGCCGGACTCGACCCGGGCGCGCTGCAGCCCGAGGCGCGCGCCGCGGCCCTGCTCCTCGCCGGACAACTGTTGCGCGAATCGGTGCTCGGCTTGATCGAACTCGACCAGGAGCGCGCCGCGTTTCGAGATCGTCTGCGCATCCCGCCGCCGGCCGCTGAGGCCGGGGCGCCCCAGAACTTCGCCCAAGGGGTGGACGAGACGCTGCTGCGGCTGTTGAAGGCGCAATCCAAACGCGCCGGCGCGGTCGAATCGCTGCGCGAGCGCTTCCGTGACCTGAAGGCCGAAAGCGGCGCGAGCTTCGCCGCGATGCAGGCCGCGCTCGATGAATTCCTCGCCCGTTTCGATCCGAAGGAACTGGAGGATCGTTTCGAGCGCAGCGGCAAACGCGGGGTATTCGCGACGCAGAACAAGGCGAAATACTGGGAAATGTACTCGGATCTGTACGCCGGACTGTCGCAGCGCGACGTGCAGGGCATTCCGCACTGGTTCATGGAGGCGTTCGCCAAGGCCTACGAGGAACGACTGCGCAGCCTCGCGCCGCCGCGGCGTGGACCGTTCGGAACCGACCCGGTGCCGACCGCCTGAGGCGGTCGCCGGCACCGCGCAAGGATCTTGGCCGATGCGTGTGCTGATCGTCGAGGATGACGACATCGTCGCCGACGCCGTGGCGCGCGGACTCTGCGCCGAGCATTGGAGCGTGAAGCGCGCCGCGAGCGCCGAGGCCGCGCTCGCGGCGCTTGCCGCCGGGGAGTTCGATCTGGCGATCGTCGATGTCGGGCTGCCGGGCAGTGATGGACTGTCCTTCATTCGCCGCCTGCGCGGCGCCGGCAAGACCCTGCCGACCCTGGTGTTGACGGCGCGCTGCACGCTCGCCGACCGGGTCAAGGCGCTCGATCTCGGCGCCGATGACTTCCTCGCCAAACCCTTCGAGGCGCCGGAGCTCGCCGCCCGTTGTCGTGCGCTCGTGCGCCGCGCGCACGGGGCGCAGGGCGGCGTGATCAAGATGCGCCGTCTGAGCATCGACCTCGCCGGCCGGCGTCTGTGCATCGACCAGCAGGATGTCGAGCTGACCGCGCGCGAGTGGCTCATGCTCGAATGCCTGGTCAAGCGCGTCGGATTGATCGTCTCCAAGGAGCGGCTGCTCCAGGCGCTCGCCCATCCGGACCAGGAGATGAGCGCGAACGCGGTCGAGGTGCACGTCTCCCGGCTGCGCGCCAAGCTCGGCGAGGCCGCCGTGATCCGCAGCCTGCGCGGCCTGGGCTACCGGCTCGAAGAGCCCGGCACGCCGCCGTGAACACCTCGATCAGCCGGCGGCTGGTGTTCTGGCTCGCCGTGCCACTGACCGTACTCGCGCTGTGCGGCGCGTTCGCCCGCTACTGGGGCAGCCTCGTGCCGCGGGTCGCAAGCGTCGACGCGCGGCTGCGCCGCTCGGCCGGGAACCTTGCCGGCCGGCTGCGGATCGAGAACGGCCGGGTGACGATCGAGGCGCCGATCACGACGAGCGCCTTCGCGGTGCGCGGCGCGCACGCACGGCTGATCGCGGGCGATCCGCGCCTGCCGCCGGTCGCACTGCCCGCGGGTACCGACGCGCGCTATTCGACCGTGCGCACCGGCGACCGAGAGCTGCGCATGCTCACCTACCGCGCGCACACTGAGAAAGAGCCGCTGCTGATCTCGGTGGCCGAGGGCATCGGCACCGCCGGCGCCGCGGCGCGTTTCGGCTTCATGAGCAACCTGCTCTGGGACTTCCTGCAGCTCGACGCGACCCTCGTGCTGGTCTGGGTCGGCATCCGCTTCGGTCTGCGGCCGATCCGGCGGCTGCGCGACGAACTCGCGCTGCGCTCCCCGAGCGACCTGCGACCGATCGTCGAGAGCAGCGTGCCGCGTGAACTCACACCGCTCGTGACGGCTCTTAACCGCCTGTTTGCGCTGCTGCGCGGCTCGATCCAGTCCCAGCAACAGTTCATCGCCAACACCGCTCATCAACTGCGCACCCCCATCACCGGGATGCTCGCGCAGCTCGATCTGCTCATCGAGGAACCGGCCGCGCAGCCCATCCGCGAGCGCCTCGCGACCGTGCAGTCGGGCATGCGCCAGCTGTCCCGAGCCGCCACTCAGTTGTTGACACTCGCGCGCGCCGATCCGGCCGTGAATATTGCGCAACGGCGCCAGCCGGTCGATCTGAAGGGCCTCGCCACCGACGTCGTCTCCCGCCACGTCGATCGGGCGCTGCAGGCCGGCATCGACCTCGGCGCGGATTTGCTGGAAGAGCGCATCGAGGGCGAGCCCTCATTGCTCGAGGATCTGCTCGACAACCTGATCGACAACGCGCTCAAGTACACCCCGCGCGGCGGCCGGGTGACCGTGACGGTCGGGCACGAGGGCGCCCGCCGCTTCATCGCGGTCGAGGACACCGGCCCCGGGATCCCCGAGAGCGAGCGCCAGCGGGTAAGGCAGCGCCACTACCGATTGCCGAACTCGCCCGGCCACGGCAGCGGCCTTGGGCTCGCGATCGTCGAGGAGATCGCCAAGATCCACGACGCGACGCTCGACATCGACACCGGCGCACAGGGACAGGGCGCGCGGCTGGCCGTTTACTTCGCCTCCGCGTGAGCAGCGTTTCGGCGCCACAACGAGAAACCCGTCACACTATGCGCGCACGGCCGGCCGGCCGT
>JABEVI010000113.1 GCA_013044085.1 Steroidobacteraceae bacterium | reverse complement strand
CGTGCGCCTCACGCCGCCCCGCGTGCTCGATCGGCGTGTGTTGGCAATGGTGCACAAGCCGCAGCGGCTGCGTAACCGCCACGATGTGTTCGCGTATGCCGCCTGCGCACTGCTCGCGATCGTGGTGCTGTTCGCCATCGAGACCGGACCGCACCACGCAAGCCGCCCGAGCAACGACGCGCCGCGGTTCTTGCCAACCGCCGTGCGCAGCGCCGGGCAAAGCCGAGGCGAGGAACCGGCCAAGCTTGGAATGCCGGCGATTCCGCAGATCCTGCCTGAGTTGCACCGGCATGCGCGGCACACACGGGGATGCGCAGCCCGGGTGGCGAATCACACGCCATCCTCGCGCCATTTGGGCTACCATTCGGCTCTTTGCGCGCGGAGCATTTAGCATGAAAAAACCCGTTACCGTCACGATCACCGGCGCGGCCGGCAACATCGGCTATGCGCTTGCATTTCGCGTCGCGTCCGGTCAGATGCTCGGGCTCGACCAGCCGATCAATTTGAATTTGCTGGAAATTCCCGCCGCCGTCGGCGCAGCGCGGGGCGTGCTCATGGAACTGAGCGACTGCGCGTTCCCGACACTGCGTTCGGTCAGCGCGAGCGACGAGGCAAATGTGGCGTTTCGGGACTGCGATTTCGCCATGCTGGTCGGCGCACGACCCCGCGGACCGGGCATGGAGCGCAAGGACCTGCTGCTTGAGAACGCGAAGATCTTCTCCTCGCAAGGCAAGGCGCTCGACGCCGTCGCCAACCGGAACGTGCGCGTACTCGTCGTCGGTAATCCGGCTAACACGAATTCTCTGATCGCCCAGCGCAACGCCCCCTCGCTGCCGCCCGGGAACTTCACGGCGATGACCCGGCTCGACCACAATCGCGGCCTCGCGCTGCTTGCGCAGAAGGCGGGCACTGCGGTCTCGCAGGTGAACAAGCTCACAGTCTGGGGCAACCACTCGGCGACCCAATACCCGGACATCCATCACGCGAGCGTCGACGGCAAGGCGGCGCTCGACGTCGTCGGAAAAGACTGGTTTCGCGACACCTTCATACCGACCGTGCAGCAGCGTGGCGCAGCGATCATCAAGGCGCGCGGCAGCTCCTCCGCCGCATCCGCCGCATCGGCCGCGATCGATCACATGCGCGACTGGGTGCACGGCACGCCCGCGGGCGACTGGGTCAGCATGTCGATCCCCGCCGACGGCAGCTACGGAATTCCGGAAGGCGTCATCTACTCGTATCCGGTCACCTGCCGGGACGGCGCATATCACATCGTGCAGGGACTGCAGATCGACGAGTTCAGCCGCGAGAAGATGCGCGCAACCCATCAAGAGCTGTGCGAAGAGCGTGACGGCGTGAAAGACTTGATCTGATGACCCAGCCCACGCTCTGATGACTGCCCGGTCAATCCTGCACGTCGACATGGACGCCTTCTATGCGTCCGTCGAACAGCGGGATCGACCGGAACTCGCGGGCCGCCCCGTGATCGTCGGTCATGCCGGACCGCGCGGTGTCGTGGCGGCCGCAAGCTATGCGGTGCGCCGTTTCGGCGTACATTCGGCGATGCCGATCGGTACGGCACTGCGGCTTTGTCCGCATGCGATCATCGTGCCGCCGCGGATCGCCCGCTACCGCGAAGTATCAGCGATGCTCTTGGCGATATTCCGGGAACTGACGCCACTCGTCGAACCCTTGTCGCTGGATGAAGCCTTCCTGGACGTGAGCGCGAGCCTGCGCCTCTTGGGCGATGCGCGCTCCATCGGTGAGCGGATACGTCGGCGCATTCACGCACAAACCGGCCTCACCGCCTCGGTCGGCATCGCACCGAACAAGCTGGTCGCCAAGATCGCGTCGGATATCAACAAGCCGGATGGCCTGTGCGAGATCTCAGCCGTGCAACTGCCCGCGGCCCTCGATGCGCTGCCGATCCAAAGACTCTGGGGGATCGGGCCGAAAACCCTGCCCGCGGTGCACGCCGCGGGGATCCATTGCTTTGCTGATCTGCGAGTCGCGAGCGAGCCGCTGCTGCGGCAGCTCTTCGGCCGCCATGCCGCCACGATGCGCAGGCGCGCCGCGGGAATCGACGATCGCGAGGTCAGCGCCGAGCACGACGAACAATCCATCAGCGCCGAGCGCACATTCGAGGCGGACCTGCGCGACCCAGGCGAACTGCAGACCCAACTGTCGATGCTCGTCGAGCGCGTCGCGACCAGGCTGCGTGGCACGGCCTCGAGCGCCGCGCTGCTCGGGATCAAAGTGCGGCTTGCCAATTTCACCACCCACAGCCGCCAGCGATCCTTCACACCCCCCGTACGCGACACCGCGGCGCTCTGGGCGAGCGCCTCGGAACTTCTCGACACCTGGTTCGGCGAGCACCCGCGTGCGGCGGTGCGGCTGCTCGGGGTTTCGGTGTCCGGACTGCGGTCCAGCGCGCAGGCCGATTTGTTCGATCACGGGCCGGTCAAGGCCGCGCGGGTGGATGCGGCGGTCGATGAGGTGCGCCGCCGCTTCGGCGAGGGCCTGCTGATGCGTGCAAGCCACATCCGCCGCGCGCCGGGCTGAGTCGCACGGCGCTTCTCGTGGCTTGATATCATCGGCGTCCGCCATGTACACGAGCCACTTCGGCCTAAGCGAAAAGCCGTTCGCAATCACGCCGGACCCGCGTTACCTCTACATGAGCGGCCGGCACGCGGAAGCCTTGGCGCATCTGCTCTACGGAATCAACGAAGCCGGCGGATTCGTACAGCTCACGGGCGAAGTCGGTACGGGCAAGACCACCGTCGTGCGTACGCTGCTCGCGAGGGTGCCCCCGCACGTGGACGTCGCCGTGATACTGAACCCGAGGGTCACGCCGGCCGAGTTCCTGCAAAGCATCTGCGAGGAACTCGGCGTCAGCGTCTTGGAGGCCGAGCGCTCGAGCATCAAATATCTGGTCGATGTGCTGAACCGGCGCCTGTTGTCGGCGCACGCGGCCGGTCGACGCGTGATCCTCATCGTCGACGAGGCCCAGAACCTCTCGGCCGAGGTCCTAGAGCACGTACGTCTGCTCACGAATTTGGAGACGCCGACGCAGAAGCTGCTGCAGGTGCTGCTGATCGGCCAGCCGGAACTGCGCGAACTGCTGGATCGCACTGAACTGCGCCAACTCGCCCAACGGGTCACGGGCCGATACCACCTGAGCCCGCTGAGCCGGGACGAGACGCGGCATTACGTGCGCCATCGGCTGCGCGTCGCCGGCGCCTCCACGGAGATCTTCACCGAAGCCGCGCTCGGCGAGGTACACCGGCTATCCTCCGGGATACCACGCGTGATCAACGTCTGTTGTGACCGCGCGCTGCTCGGCGCCTATGCGCAGGAGACGCCGCGGATCACCGCCGCGCTCGTCCGACGCGCCGCCGCCGAAGTGTACGGCCGCCGGTTCGCGCCGGGGTGGATCGGCTGGCTCGCGGTTGGCATCGCGGGAATCGGCTTCTGCGCGGTGCTGTTTGCAGGCTGGCGGACGTGGGGCGGACCCACGGGGCGTCCGCGGGAAGTCGCCGCGGCGCAGCCGGTCCGCGTCGCGGCGAGCACAGCGCTCGCACGGAACGCGACCCGCATCATCGCGCCGCACGCCGCCAAGCCGGTGGTCGCGATGGCTGCACCGAAGAAGCCGCCACCGCCAAGTTCAAAGCCACCCGGCGCATCGGTCGCCGACCTGCTCGCGGCGATGCCGCCGGACGATGGCGGCATCGCCGCGTGGCGCGGATTGCTTGCCTTGTGGGGCGTACGGCTCGTGGATGCGCGCGACCCCTGCAGGCAGGCCGCTCGCGCCGGACTTGCTTGTCTGGCGCAAAGTGGCTCGTGGGCCGAGGTGCGCGCCCTCGATCGACCGGCGATCCTGACTCTGATCGGCGGCCACGGTCACGTTCACCATGTGCTCCTCGCCGGACTTGGCAAACACCATGCGCGCCTGGTGATCGGTTCGAAGCCGCATGTGGTCCGGCTGGATGAGCTGTCGCGGGATTGGTTCGGGCAATTTACGGTGATCTGGCGACCGAAAACCGCGCGCGTTCGCGAACTCGCACAAGGAATGCGCGGCAACGCGGTCCGTTGGCTGCGACGCAGCCTGAACGCCCTGCGTGGAACGGCGGACGATCCGGCTCGCGGTGATGTGTATGATCACAACTTGACGCTCGCCGTCGAGGATTTTCAGCGCGCCCACCGGCTCGCCGTCGATGGCATCGCCGGGATACAGACCCAAATCGTCCTCGACGCCGCGCTCGGCGGCCCTAACTCGCCGGTGCTCACGCCGCTCGCGAAGCGTCGCGGCTAGTCGCTGAAGAGGTCACTGTGTCCTTCATACTCGATGCGCTGAAGAAATCCGAGGCCGAGCGGCAGCGACAAATCGCGCCCGGGTTGATCGAAACAGCGCTCGGCAGGCCTCGGGCGACCGCGACGCCGCTGATGATCGTGCTACTCGCGCTGCTCGGCGTGAACTTGATCGTGCTCAGCGTGGTTTTGCTGCGCCGTCCTGGCAAGGACACCGTAAGCCCGCCAAGCACGACGCCGACGGCCGCCCGACCTACGCGCCACGCCGCCGCCGAGGCGGCGAGATCGCCGCCGCCGCAGGCGCAGGCGCCGGTGACGACGACCGCGCCGAGCGACGCGCCGATCGACGATTCGCCGGTGTTCGCCCCTGAAGTACCGATCGCATCGACGACCGACAACCCGATCGTCGCTGCGGCGGCCGCCACGGCAGCGGCGGCCACCGCGGCTGCGCCGGTCGCATCCGCGACCCCTCAGTCAAGCGACGGAGCGATCCTGCCGACTATCGCACAGTTGAACTTCACCGGTACCGATGCGCTGCCGCCGCTGCACCTGGACGTGCACGTCTATTCGACCAACCCGGCACAGCGATTCGTGTTCATCAATGGGCACAAGTACACCGAGGGTTCCACGCTACGGGAGGGCCCGACGGTTGTGCGCATTCGCCCGGACGGCGTCGAACTCAGGTATCGCGGCCGTATGTTCCTGCTGCCGCGCCGCTGATCGGCCGGCGCAACGGCGGTGGCTTGCCCGGGCAAGCACCGTTACCATGTAAGAGCGGACCGCGGGGGTTCGCGGGAGTCCGATTTCATTGCACCTCAGATCTTTCATGCGCGCCACCTGTGCCACGGTGGCATGTGTCGCGTCGATGACTGCCGCCAGCGCGGCGGTCATCGATGGCAACATCATCTTCCCGGGCAGCGACAAGCCGGCTGTAACCGTTTACGTTTACGCGCCTGAGCAGGCGCGCCTGCGTTCGGCACTCGTCCGCCGGGACCAACCGGGCTTCCGGATCGTGGTACCACCCGGCCGCTACGTCGTCTTCGCCGCCCCGAGCGCGCCCGGCGCACCGGATGTGTACGGCGCCTATACGCACTGCAGCGGCGGAGCGAGCCCGCAGGACGCGGTCAACTGCGCTGATCACAGTCTGCGGCACGTGGTCGTTGACGCCAGGACGCAACACGGCAAGGTCACGGTCGACGATTGGTACCTGAGCGACACCGACGCCGATGCGCTCGACCGGATTCGCGGCGTCTCGGCGACGCCGGGACCGCAACCCGAGGGCGCACCGCGATTCTCGGAGTACCCGATGGCGACCGGCGCGACCGGGCCGGCCTTTGCACCGCCGCAGACGTGGCTGAGCGGGCTCGGTCTGAACCACGAGGATCGCGCCAAGCTGCGCGACAACATCGCCGCGGGACCGAATTTCGCCGGCGAACTCACCGTGGATCTGGCGCGCTGCGGCCGACATTGTCGGCGCGTGCTACTGCTAGACTGGCGCGATGGAAAGGTGATCGCGCCGCCCGAACTGGGCGCGATAGACGATAATCTGCCCTGCAGAGCGACGGAAGCCGTGCTGTTCCGGCGCGATAGCCGGCTGCTCAGTGTAACGCGCATGCGCGGTGGTGTGATTGCCACCCAGTATTTTCTGTGGGATCCGACGGCGGCCTCGCTAACACTGCTAGCGGTATATCCGCGCAAGCAGAGTGAGTTTTGCGCCATCGATCCGCCGTGACAACGATCCACGCGATGATGAGGCGATGCGAACGATATTCAATTTGACGATGCGCGGGCTGGTTACGGTGCTGCCGGTCGCCCTGACGGTGTCCGTGATCTGGTGGGCGATCCGTTCCCTCGAACTCATGCTGCGCCACGTGCTGATCGGACTCGACATCGTAAGTCCCGCGCACTACTGGCCGGGTCTCGGGCTGCTCGCCGGATTCCTCATGCTGCTGATCGTCGGTGGCCTGGTGAACGCCTATGCCGGGCGCCTGGTACTCAGGTACTGGGACGATTTTCTCGGTCGCATCCCGTTCGTGAAGACGCTCTATGGCGGCTTCCGCGATGTCGTCAGCCTGTTGCCCTCGGGCAGCGGTGACAAACGCGACCTGCAACGGGTCGTGCTCGCCCGCTTCGGCGAGGTGCGCGCCATCGGCTTCGTGACGCGGGAAGACGTGCCGGTTGCGCTGAATGCGCACGGTGGCCACGACTGGGTCACGGTCTACTTCCCCATGAGCTATGCGTTCGGCGGTTACACGGTCTACCTGCCGCGCAACCTGGTCGAACCACTCGAGATTTCGGTCGAAGACGCGATGCGGCTCGCAATCACCGCGGGATTGACCGCCGCCGGGTCACACACGGGCACCCCATGAGCCGGGCGGGCGGAGAACCGTGAAGCCGCCGCGCGAGCGCGCCGCGTGCCGATTGCTTGCCGCTATCGCGTTGGCGGCGACGCTCGTCGGCGCACCGGCGCTTGCCGCACCCGCGAAGTGGAACGTGGCTCGCGGGAACCGGCCGTGGCGCGCCGCGGCACTCGCCGCACTGAAGGCACGCGGTGACGACAATTCGCTGGCAACCGCCGCCCTGATCGACCACGGCACCGATGCGCTCGCACTCGCCGGTCGCGCGGCGCAACTCGCCCCGGATGACCCGGCAATCGCCTGGATCAACCTGCGCGTCTGCGCGCAGTCCCCGGGTTGCGACATTCGCGGCGACGCGACGGAATTACGCTGGCTGGATCCGGATAACAGCGCCGCCTGGCTGCCAACACTTGCGGCAGCGATGAGCAACCGCGATTCGGTACAGACCGACCATGTGCTCGCCCATATGGCTCGCGGCGCCGACGTGGACTTCTACTGGAACGCGATCGTCGTCAGGATGTTCGATTCTCTGCGAGCGGTCGCGAACCACGTCCCCGGTCGCGCGATCGATTCGGACGCGGCGATCCTTGCCGTCGTCGAACATCTGGCGGCAGCGCAGATCATACCGCCGCTTTCGCCGCTGATCGACGCCTGCCGCGCCACGAAGGCGGACTCGCAGCGCCGGATGTCGTGCACGACGATAGCGCACCTCTTGGAGCGCGCGGACACGGTCGACGCGCAGTATGCGGGTTTCTCGATCGGCAGGCGCCTCACGCCCTTCGAGAGCAGGGAGTTCTACGCGCTCGGCGAACGCCGCCGCGTACTCGCCTGGCGCGTCGCGACCGCTGCGCGCTTCGGCAAGCCACTGCTGCCTTGGCTCAAGAGCGCGCACGCGCGCTGGCGAATCGCAAGGATGCGGACACTCGCGCGCCAGGAAGACGTGATTCTCGCCGTCTTACGCGACCACGGCATGCCGCTCGACCCGCCGCCGCCGCCGCCGCCTTGTTACGATTCGTCCGTCAACGCGGACGCAGGTGCAGCGGTTCCGGCGGGGTCGGCGGCGGGGTCGGCGGCGGCG
>JABEVI010000112.1 GCA_013044085.1 Steroidobacteraceae bacterium | reverse complement strand
GCCGCACTTGCCGCGCTCGCAGCGGCAAGTGCGGGCGCGCCGGCGCCGCCGGAGGCGGTCCAATCGGTCTCGAACTGGCGTGCCGCCGCGGCCGCCACGGCGCCGTGCAGATCGAAGGACAGGTCCACCCAGGCAGGCGTGTCGGCGTCGCCCTCGAAATACTCGGCGGCGAGGTTGCGCCCGCCCGCCCACAGGGAGGATTCATCGGCGATCACGTACTTGCGATGATTGCGCAGATTGCGCGGGCCGCTCGTGCGGCGCGCGAGCAGCGGCGAGAACACGCTCGTTTCGACGCCCGCGGCCGCCAGATGCCGCAGTTCGCGGCGCGGCACGAACAGCGCGCCGACGCCGTCGATCAGCAGGCGCACCCGCACCCCGGCACGGGCACGTTCGACAAGCCGGGCGAGCGTCTCGCGACCGAAGGCATCGCGACCGATCAGGTAGGTGCAGACATCGAGGCGCCGCGTGGCCCGCGAGATCGCTGCTTGAAGGGCGGCGCATGCCGCGACGCCGTCGGCGTGCAACGACACCTCGGCCGGAGTCGCATCCGGCAGGTCGAAACTCTCGATCAGCTTGCGCGCCCAATGGCGCCCATCCTGTCTCGAGCGGTGGGTGCGTGCAGCCTTGCGCCGCACTTTGCGGCGGCCGAACAGCAGATAGATCGGCAGCACCAGGTACGGCAGGGCGATAAGGCCGAGCACCCAGGCGATCGCGATCGACGGCGGCCGGCGATAGGACGCGCTGCGGGTCGTCAGCACATACACGAGCACGCTCGCGAACACCACGAGTCCGTGTGTCGAGAGCGCGATTCCCCAGGCGTCGGCCGGGCCGTTCACCGGCAGCCGTTCAATCGGCGACCCGCACGACGAGTTTGCCGAAATTGCCGCCCGTCATCAGACCGAGAAATGCCGCCGGCGCCTTCTCGAGGCCGTCGACGACATCTTCGCGGTACTTGATCGCGCCCTCGCGCAGCCACGCGCTCATCCGCTCCTGGAACTCGCCGAAGCGCGGACCGTAATCGTCGAAAATGATGAAGCCGCGCATCGTCACGCGCTTGACCAGCACGGTGCGCAGCAGCGCCGCCGCGAAATCCGCGCCGAGACTCGCGGTCTCGCCCTGGTAGTGGGAGATCAGGCCGCAGACCGGCATGCGCGCATGCACGTTGAGCAAGGGCAGCACGGCGCGCAGCACCTGGCCGCCGACGTTCTCGAAATACACGTCGATGCCGCTGCCGCAAGCCTCGGCAAGGCGTTCGGCGAGACCCGCGGCGCGGTGATCGACGCAGGCATCGAAGCCGAGGCCGTCGACCGCCCAACGGCATTTCTGCGCGCCGCCGGCGATGCCGACGACGCGGCAGCCGTTGAGTTTGGCGATCTGGCCGACGAGCGAGCCGACCGCGCCGGTCGCCGCGGCGACCACCACGGTCTCGCCGGCGCGCGGTTTGCCGATGTCGAGCAGGCCCATGTAGGCGGTGAATCCCGGCATGCCGAGCACGCCGAGCGCGTGCGAGGGTTGCGCCATCGAGGCGGGCAGTTTCACGAGGCTCGCGGCGGCGGCGACCGCATACTCCTGCCAGCCGCCATAGGCGAGCACGAGCTCGCCGGGCTTGAAGTCCGGGTGACGCGAACTCTCGATGCGCGCCACCGTGCCGCCGACCATCGGCGCACCGACCTCGACCGGCGGTGCGTACGAGGGGGCATCGCTCATACGGCCGCGCATGTAGGGGTCGAGCGACAACCAGAGCGTGCGGGTCAGCACTTCACCGGCGCCGGGCTCGGGCACGGGCGCATCCTCCAGCCGGAAATCACCGAGGGTTGCGGCTGCAGACGGGCGCGAGGCGAGGACGATGCGGCGGTTCAGGATGGGGGTGCTCATTGTGGGCGGATTCTCCATGAGTTGGGTTCAAACGATTCGGCCGAACAGCGCGCCGACCGCGGCGGTGACCGCCATCGACAGGGCACTCCAGAAGGCGACGCGCAACGCGCCGGTGCGCGGGCTTGCGCCGCCGACGCGGGCGGAAAGGGCGCCGACGCCGAGCAGACAGGCCAGCGTCGTGCCGACCGTCGCGACGATGAGGTACGCGGGCGGCGTGAGCGCGGCCGTGGTGAGCGGCACGGCCGCGCCGGTGGCGAAGCTCAGCGCCGAGACCGCCGCCGCCTGGACGGGGCGCGCGCTCAAGGTCGTCGACAGCCCGAGTTCGTCGCGGGCGTGCGAACCGAGCGCATCGTGCGCCATCAGTTGCTCGGCGACCTGTGCGGCAAGCGCCGCGTCGAGACCGCGGCGCACGTAGATGTCGGTCAATTCCGATTTCTCGCCGGCGAAGTCGTGCGCGAGTTCGGCGCGCTCCTGGTCGAGTGCGGCGGTTTCGGTGTCCGCCTGGGAGTGCACCGAGACGTACTCGCCCGTCGCCATCGACATCGCGCCGGCTACGAGGCCGGCAAGGCCGCTCAACAACACGCTGCCGCGGGAGGCGTGCGCGGCGGCGACGCCGACGATCAGGCTCGCCGTCGAGACGATGCCGTCGCTCGCGCCGAGGACCCCGGCACGCAACCAGCCGACGCCGCCGAGGCGGTGCGATTCGAGGCCATGGGGGTGCATGGCGTGCAGTCTAACCGGCTGCGCGGTACCCTTGCGCCTTTCCTTTCGCCGAGGGCCAGGCATGACGAATCCCGCAACCCCCGTCGGCACGGTCGACACGGCGTTGCGACACACCGCGAGGCTGCTGCAGAGCGATCCGGCGCTCGCGGCCGAACAAGCCGTCGAGGTGCTGAGGATCGCGCCGAACCATCCGCTCGCGCGCGCCTACCTCGGCGCTGCGCGCCGCGCGATGGGCGACCTGTCGGGGGCGCTCGAGATCCTCGAGCCGCTCGCGGCGGTGCACACGCATTGGGCGCCGGCGCACTATGAACTCGGGGTGACGCTCGCCGGTGCGGGCCGGCGTGAGGAGGCGATCGGCGCACTGCGGCGGGCCGTCGGCCTGCAACCGGAGCTCGCCGACGGCTGGCGCGCGCTCGGCGATGAACTGTTCGAGGCGGGCGATGCGGCCGGTGCCGATGCGGCCTATGCCCGGCACATCCGTGCCTCGACCAAGGATCCGCGCCTGCTCGCGCCGGCCGCCGCGCTCTGCGCGAACGAGGTGCCGAGTGCCGAGGCGTTGCTGCGGGCGCACTTGAAGAAATTTCCGAGCGACGTCGCCGCGCTGCGCATGCTCGCCGAGGTTGCGGCGCGGCTGCGTCGTTATCAAGACGCCGAGACCTTGCTCGCCCGCTGCCTCGAGTTGAACCCGAGCTTCGCGGAGGCCCGGCAGCAGTACGCGTTGGTGTTGCACCGGCAACACAAGGATGCCGAGGCGCTGCGCGAGGTGGACGCGATGCTCGCGAAGGAGCCGCACCATCCGGGCTGCCGCAACCTGCAGGCGGCGATCCTGGTGCGCCTCGGGGAGGTTGCGCAATCGCTCGAGATCTACGATGAGCTGCTCGCGCGCCACCCGGGTCTGGCGAAAATATGGATGAGCTACGGGCATGCGCTGAAGACCGGCGGGCGCGAGGCGGACAGCATCGCCGCCTATCGGCGCAGCATCGCGCTGCGCCCCGAGCTCGGCGAGGCGTACTGGAGCCTCGCGAACCTCAAGACCTTTCGCTTCGAGGCGGGCGAGATCGCGCTGATGCGCGCGCAGCTCGGGCGGGAGGATCTTGCCGAGGAGGACCGCTATCACCTCGACTTCGCGCTCGGCAAGGCGCTCGAAGACAACGGCGATTACGCGGCCTCATTCGCGCACTATGCCGCCGGCAACCGGCGGCGGCGCGCGGGACTCGCGTATTCGGCCGATGAGATGAGCGATTATGTGCGCCGCTGCCGGGCGCTGCTTACCGCCGAGTTCTTCGCCGCACGCAGTGGCCACGGGTGTGAGGCCGCGGATCCGATCTTCATCGTCGGGCTGCCGCGGGCCGGCTCGACCTTGATCGAACAAATCCTCGCCAGCCATTCGCGCATCGAGGGCACGATGGAACTGCCCGACATCCCGGCGCTTGCGAAGCCCTTCTATGGCAAGCGCGCCGGCGAGGGGCCGGGCTACCCGGAGGCGCTCGCCGCGCTCGATGCGGATGCCTGCCGCGACCTCGGCGAACGCTATCTGCGCCAAACCCGCATTCAACGGCGCCTCGGCAAACCGTTCTTCATCGACAAGCTGCCGAATAATTTCGTGCACCTCGGCTTGATCCAGCTCGCGCTGCCGAACGCGAAAATCATCGACGCGCGGCGCCATCCGCTGGGCTGCTGTTTCTCCGGCTTCAAGCAGCACTTCGCGCGCGGTCAGGCCTTCAGCTACGACCTTGCCGATATCGGCCGCTACTACCACGACTACGTCGAGTTGATGGCGCATTTCGATGCGGTGTTGCCGGGGCGGATCCATCGCGTAATCTACGAGACG
>JABEVI010000111.1 GCA_013044085.1 Steroidobacteraceae bacterium | reverse complement strand
TGCGACTGGCGCGCCATCTGCGCCGCTCCGAAGGCGGTCTCGAGCGTCAGGCGGTGTGCGATATCCGACGGCAGCCCGCGTTCGTGCGCGGCCGCCTCGAGAGCTTCCATGAACAGAAAGAAATACGCCGGGCCGCTCCCTGAGAGCGCGGTGACGGTGTCCATCTGTGACTCATGTTCGACCCATACGGTCGCGCTCACGGCGCTCATGATGGATTCGGCGAGCGCGCGGTAGGCTGCACCGACGCTCGCCGGGGCGTACAGGCCGGTTGCCCCGAATCCGTTCAGCGCCGGTCGATTCGGCATGGTCCTCACCACGGGGACCTGAGACCCGAACCAGCGGGCGAGCGCCGCATGCGGGATGCCGGCGGCGACGGATACCACCAAACTGCGCGCCTCGCACAGCCCCGGTGCGAGCGTGAGCGCGACCGAGCGCATTTGTTGCGGCTTCACCGCGAGCACCACGACCTCGGCACCGGCGATCGCCTGGGCGTTATCGGCCGATACGGAGATGCCGAATTCATCGCCGAGCGCGCTGCGTCGCTCTCCGCTCGGGTCGGCGACCACGATTTGCGCGGGCCGGGCGCCCCGGCGGATCAGGCCGCCGATCAACGCCCCGGCCATGTTGCCGCCACCGATGAAGGCCATTTTGCCGAAATCGTTCATGTGTCCGCCCATTGGTTGTTGATGGTCATCCGCGCTCCCCGAACAAGGCCGTGCCGATGCGCACGTGGGTGGCGCCCGCCGCGATGGCGGCCTCGAAATCTCCGCTCATTCCCATCGACAGCACGTCCAGATCGAAGCCGCGGGCGTTGATGTCGCGCAACAAGTGCGCCAATTCACCGAACACGGCAAGTTGAGCCGCCCGATCGGCCAGCATCGGCGGCAAACACATCAAGCCGCGCAAGCGCAGCCCCGGCAGGGCCGCGATTCGTGCGGCCGCGCCCGGCAGTTCGCCCGGCGCCAGCCCGCCCTTGTTCGCTTCCTCGCTGAGCGCCACCTGGATGCAAACATTGATCGGCGGCAGGTGCGGCGAGCGCTGCGCCGACAGGCGCTGCGCTATCTCGGCGCGGTCGATTCCATGTACCCAGTCGAAGCGGGCCGCGATCGAGCGGGTCTTGTTGGCTTGAACGCGGCCGATGAAATGCCAGCGCAACGGCAGGTCCGTGAGCTGATTCATCTTCTCCTCCGCCTCCTGTAGGTAGTTTTCGCCGAAATCCGTGACGCCGGCCATCGCGGCGGCGCGCAACATGTCGGCAGGCTGGGTCTTGCCGACCGCGATCATCGTGATCCCGGCCGGATCCCTGCCGGCGGCGAGCGCGGCGTGTGCGATGCGCTCGCGGATCGCGTGCAGCCTGAAAGGCAAATTCTGCGGACCAATTAACATATTGGGTGCGCATGCCCTCTTATATACTCACACCGGCCGACAATGGCCGACTCAGGAGCCGTCAATGGCGGTCGATATCGCGCAGTTGCTCGCCTTCGCGGTCAAGAACAAGGCATCGGACTTGCACCTTTCGGCCGGAGTTCCGCCGATGATCCGCGTCGACGGCGACATCAAGCGCATCAACATGCCCGCGCTTGCGCACAAGGAAGTGCACAGCATGGTGTATGACATCATGAACGACAAGCAGCGCAAGGCGTTCGAGGAGTTCTTCGAGACGGATTTCTCCTTCGAGATACCCAAGCTCGCGCGCTTCCGCGTCAATGCCTTCAACCAGAATCGCGGCGCCGGCGCCGTGTTTCGGACGATCCCCTCGGTGATCCTGTCGCTCGACGAACTCAACGCCCCCAAGACTTTCAAAGACTTGTGCATGCTCCCCCGGGGGCTCGTGTTGGTGACCGGGCCGACCGGATCCGGCAAGTCCACGACTCTCGCGGCGATGGTCAACCACTGCAACGACAACCGGCCCGACCACATTATAACCATCGAAGATCCGATCGAGTTCGTCCACGAGAGCAAGCGCTGTCTGGTGAACCAGCGCGAAGTGCATCGCGACACACTGGGCTTCACCGAGGCGCTGCGCTCGGCGCTTCGAGAGGATCCGGATGTGGTGTTGGTCGGGGAAATGCGCGATCTGGAGACGATCCGCCTCGCACTCACCGCCGCCGAGACCGGCCATCTGGTCTTCGGTACCCTGCACACGAGTTCCGCGGCGAAGACGATCGACCGCATCGTCGACGTCTTTCCCGCCGCCGAGAAGGAGATGGTGCGCGCGATGCTCTCGGAAAGCCTTCGCGCCGTGATCTCGCAGACCCTCATGAAGCGCATCGGCGGCGGCCGCGTTGCGGCACACGAAATCATGATCGGCACACCGGCCATACGCAATTTGATTCGCGAGGGCAAAATCGCGCAAATGTACTCGGCGATCCAGACCGGTCAGTCGCAGGGGATGCAGACGCTCGATCAATGCCTGCAGGAATTGGTTCAGAAAGGTGTGGTGAGCCGCGAGGAAGCGCGCTACAAGGCCCAGAACAAGGACAGCATCTGATCATGGAACGTGACCAATCAATCAAGTTGATGCAGGATTTGCTGCGGCGCATGGTGGAGAAGAAGGGCTCCGACCTGTTCATCACCGCCGGATTCCCGCCCGCGATCAAGGTCGACGGCGAGATACGCCCGCAGTCGGACCGCTCGTTGACGCCCGAACAGAGTGCGGCTCTGGTGCGCGCGATCATGAGCGACCGCCATACCCGCGAATTCGACGCGACCAAGGAGTGCAATTTCGCGATCGCGCCGCCCGGTATCGGCCGATTCAGGGTCAGCGCCTTCATTCAACAGGGATTCACCGGCGCCGTCGTGCGCACCATCAACGCGAAGATCCCGAGCCTCGAGGAACTCGAATTGCCGCTGGTGCTGAAAGAGGTCGTGCTGTCCAAGCGCGGCCTCGTGATCCTGGTCGGCGGCACCGGATCGGGCAAGTCGACCTCGCTGGCGGCGATGATCGGCTACCGGAACGAGAAGACCCGCGGCCACATCGTGACCATCGAAGATCCGGTCGAGTACGTGCATGCGCACCGCGGCTGCGTCGTCACGCACCGCGAGGTCGGGGTGGACTGCGACAGCTGGCACCTCGCCCTCAAGAACACCTTGCGGCAGGCGCCCGACGTGATCCTGATCGGCGAGATCCGCGATCGCGAGACCATGGAATATTGCATCCAGTTCGCCGAGACCGGGCATCTCGTGCTCGCAACCCTGCACGCGAACAGTTCGAACCAGGCTCTCGACCGGATCATCAATTTCTTCCCTGAGGAGCGCCGTGAACAGCTCCTGATGGACCTGTCGCTCAACATCCGCGCGCTCATTTCGCAGCGCCTCATCCCGCGTGAGTCCGGCTCCGGCCGGATCGCGGCGATGGAGATCATGCTGGCCTCCCCTCTGATCTCGGACCTGATCTTCAAGGGCGACGTCACGAAGATCAAGGACGTCATGGGACGTTCCAACCGGCTGGGCATGAAGACCTTCGATCAGGCGCTGTTCGATCTGTACGAGGCGGGGCTCGTGTCCTACGAGGATGCGCTGCGCAACGCCGATTCGAAGAACGAGCTGCGGTTGCGCGTCAAGCTCGAGAGCAAGCGCGAGATGAAGAACGCCGACGAGGCGGCCCAATCTCTGCAGATCCTCGGCGAGAGCGAAGGCCAGGTGTTCTGAGCGATGTCCGCCACCGCACCCGTCCAGGCGATGAACACCAAGCCGTTGTTCAAGCTCATGGTCGAGAAGAAGGCTTCCGACCTGTTTTTCAGCTGTAATGCGCCGGTGAAGATCAAGATCGAGGGCAAGATCTTCCCCGTCAACAAGCAGGTGCTGAGTCCGGAGACCGTGCGGCAGGCCGCGCTCGGACTCATGACCCAGGAGCAGATCGATCACTTCAACGAGGACCTGGAAATCGATTTCGCGATATCGGAAGCCGGCCTCGGCCGGTTCCGGGTCAATGTCTTCTACCAGCGCGGCTACCCGGCGATGGTGCTGCGCTACATCACCGCGGAGATGCCGCGCCTCGAGGATCTCGGGATGCCGGAGATCGTCAAGGAACTGGTGATGTTGCGTCGCGGGATGATCCTGATGGTTGGCGGCGCGGGCGCCGGCAAGTCGACGACGCTTGCGGCGATGATCAACTACCGCAACGAAACTTCCTCGGATCACATCCTCACCATCGAGGATCCGATCGAGTTCCTGCATACGAACAAGAAATCGATCGTCAACCAGCGCGAGGTCGGCCTCGACACGAAGTCGTACGCCCGTGCGCTGCGCAGCGCCTTGCGCGCCGCGCCGGACGTGATCCTGATCGGCGAGATTCGCGATCGTGAGACCATGGAGGCGGCGATCTCGCTCGCCGGCACCGGCCATTTGTGCATCGCCACGCTGCACGCGAACAACTGCGCCGAGACGCTCGACCGCATCATCAACATGTTCCCGCGCGATCAGCACAACCAGATCTTTCTCGACCTGTCGCAATATTTGCGGGCGATCCTCTCCCAGCGCCTCGTCCTCGCCAAGACCGGTTCGCGCGTTGCCGCCTGTGAGGTCATGGTCAACACGCCGCACATCAGCGAACTCATCAAGAAAGGCGACGTCATGTCCCTCAAGGAGGCGATCCGCACCGGCACGGAGCGCGGCATGTTGAGCTTCGATAACTCGCTGTACGGTTTGGTGCGGGAGGGGCGGATCGAGCTCGAGGAGGCGCTCTCGGCCGCCGATTCGCGCACCAATCTCGAGGCGAAGATCAACTTCGGCTAAAGGGGCCGGCGGTGGCGTGTAAGCGTCGCCGCGATCGAGGCGAGCACCGCCATGCGCACCGCCACGCCGTTGTTCACCTGTTCGCGGATCACCGAGTGGCTGCCATCGGCGACCTCCGAGCTGATCTCGACGCCGCGATTCATCGGGCCCGGGTGCATCACGAGTGCGCTTGGCGAGGCGAGCAGCAAGCGCTCCGGCGTCAGTCCGAATTCCTGAAAGTACGCGGCCTCATCGAGCGAGGCCGCCTCGGCCATCCGCTCCTTTTGAATGCGCAACATCATCACGACGTCGGCTCCGGCGATGCCGTCCTCGATCCGCGTGAAACGTTGCGCGCCCTCGAACTCCCGCTCCGACGGCAGCAGCATCGTGGGCGCGACGATGCGCAGGTCCGTCGCGCCCAGGGTCGCAAGCGCCCGTGCGGTCGAGCGCGCAACCCGGGAATGCCTGATGTCGCCGACCATCGCGACCTTCAGGCCGGCAAAACGGCCCTTGTGCGTCCGGATCGTCAGCACGTCGAGCAAGCCCTGCGTCGGGTGCGACAGATGCGCTTCGCCCGCGCTGATCACCGAAACATGCGGCGCCACGTGATCGATCAGGAATTCGGGCATGCCGGGCTCGGAATCGCGGATTACGAACACGTCCGTATTCATGGCTTCGAGCGTGTAGATCGTGTCGAGCATCGTTTCGCCCTTGACGCGCGAGCTCGAATGCAGATCAAGATTCAACACGTGTGCGCCAAGCCGTCGCGCCGCCAGATCGAACGACGCGCGGGTGCGGGTGCTCGGCTCGAAGAACAGGTTCGCGACCGTGACGGCGGCCAGTTCGCGGCCTTCGTAGGCCGGCTGGCCGGGAACGCGCCGGTAGGTCTGCGCCCGGTCGAGTATCGCGGTGATCATCTCGCGCGACAGGCCGTCGAGTGTGATCAGGTGGTTGAGGCCGCCAAGGTTGTCGGTTTGTGATCGCATTCGTCTAGCCGCCCGCTTCGTCGAACCAACGCTCCATGATCACGCAGGCCGCCGCCGCATCGACGTCGCCTTTGGCGACGCGGCGCCGGCGCACGCCGTTCTGCCGGGATTGCCGCAGGCGCGCCGCCGCCTCGATCGAGGAGTAGCGTTCATCGATGAGATGTACACGCACGCGCGACCTGTCGGCCAGTTCCGCGGCGAACGCACGTGCCTCCCGGGCGAGCACACTCTCGGAGCCATCGGCATTATACGGCAGGCCGACGACCGTGACCGCCGGGCGCCATTCGATGAACAGCGCATCGATCGCCTCCCAGGGGACCCGGTCGCGCGGTGAATGCAGCACCGGCAGCGGCATCGCGGCCTGGCTGAAGGTGTCGCCGCAGGCGACGCCGATGCGGCGCCTGCCAAAATCGAATGCCAGCACGATCCGCGGTTCTTTGTCGCCCGATCTCTCAGGCATGGCCGCTCATCGGGCCGATCCTCGCCAGATCAACGCCGATCAGCCGGCCGGCTGCCTGCCAGCGTGACTCGTAGGGCAGATCGAACAGCACCCCCCGGTCGACCGGTGCGTTCAGCCAGGCGTTGGCGCATATCTCCTCCTCGAGCTGCCCGCCGTCCCAACCGGCATAGCCGAGCGCGATCACCGCCTCGGCCGGGCCCTCGCCGCGCGCCATCGCCGCCAGGATGTCACGCGAGGTCGTCACGTGGATCCCCTCGGAGACTTTCAATGTGGAGTCCCATTCTCCGCCCGCCGGATGCACGACGAAGCCGCGGTCGGTCTGCATCGGTCCGCCGCGCAGCACGTGGCGCTCCATCAGCGGCCCGGGCTCGATTTTCATCTCCAACTGATCGAAGACTTCGGCCATGCGCATCGGCAGCGGCTTGTTGACGATCAATGCCAGCGCACCGCGCGGGCCGTGATCGCAGACGAGCGCGACGACTTGAGCGAAATTCGGGTCGCTCAGCGCCGGCATCGCGATCAACAGTTGATTGGTCAGGTAACCCGAATCGCTCATAAGTCGACATCATCGCGCAGGAGCGGCGGGCTTGCGAGTCCCCGCGGCGGAACCGGCCGGCGGTGTCCGTGCCGGCGGCGCGAACCATACGCTCGAGCCCGACGCGGCGCCGGCGAGGAACTCCCATTGGTAGGCGATGCGTATCTGATCGTGTCTGGCGGCGAGTTTGCGCGGAAATGCCCCGAATGGCGCGGCTAACTGCAATATCCGAATCGCGGCGTCGTCGATCGCCGGGTCGCCGCTGCTGCGGCGGATGCGCGTGCCGGCCAGGTGTCCGTCGGCGTCGATCGTTACCTCGATGATCGGCGTTCGGGCGCCCGCCGCGGCGCGCGCGGCGCGCGGGAAGTTCAGCGTGCCGATGCGCTCGACGTGCCGGCGCCAGCGATCCAGGTAGCGGGCGACATCGATGGCGCGGGTGTCGGCGGCGATCCACAACTGCTGGCGCCGCTTGCCGCGCAACCGCAGTTCCACCCCATCGTCATTCGCCTCCATGCCGAAGTCCGGACGGTCGCGCAGCCTGATCGGCATGTCGGCGGCGCTCGAGGCAGACTCGG
>JABEVI010000110.1 GCA_013044085.1 Steroidobacteraceae bacterium | reverse complement strand
GGCCTTGCTCATCCTCGGTGTGCGTCCGCGACACTTACGGCACTGATCGGGCGCGAATTCCCGCGGCGAACTGCCGTATAATCCGGACTTTTGCCATGGAACTCGTTCGCGGGCTCAAAAATCTCTCGGCACGCCATCGTGGCTGTGTGTTGACCGTCGGCAACTACGACGGGGTGCATCTCGGCCATCAACAGATGCTGCGTACGCTGCAGAGCCGTGCCCGGGAGGCGGACCTGGCGGCGACCGTGCTGGTGTTCGAGCCGAGTTCGAAGGAGTTCATCGATCCGCAGGGCGCGCCGCCACGGCTGACGCGCTGGCGCGAAAAGTATCTGGCGCTCGCGGCTTGTGGTGTGGACCGGCTCGTGACGCTGAAATTCGACGAGCATGTGCGGGCGATGAGTCCCGATGAATTCGTCGACGAACTGATCGTCGCGGCGCTCGGCACACGGCACATGGTCGTCGGCGACGATTTTCGCTATGGTCGCCGCGCCTCGGGCACGATCGAGACCTTGAGCGCGGCCGGTCGCGAGCGAGGATTCACGGTCGAACAGTTGCCGCCCTACCTGTTCGATGAGGTGCGGGTCAGCAGTACCGCCGTGCGCCGGCGCCTCGAGCGCGGCGATTTCGATGGCGCGGCGTGTCTGCTCGGGCGTCCCTACCGGATCCAGGGACGGGTGGTGCACGGCAACCGGCTTGGTCGCGACCTCGGCTTCCCGACCGCGAATCTGCGGCTCGGCCGGCTAAAGGCACCTGTCCAGGGCGTGCTCGCGGTGCGCACGTACGGTATCGGCGAGGCGCCACTGCCCGGTGTGGCGAGTTTGGGGACGCGACCGACGGTCGGCGGTGTGGAGCCGTTGCTCGAGGTGCATCTGTTCGATTTCAGCGGGGATCTGTACGGACGCACGCTCCAAGTGGAGTTCGTCGCGAAGCTGCGCGACGAAGAGAAGTTCGCGTCGATCGATCAAATGGTCGCGCAGATGCGGCGGGACGCCGCCGCCGCGCGCCGGGCTTTGACCTAGGGTGGATTGTGGCCGACTACAAGCAGACGATTAACTTGCCGAACACCGCCTTTGCGATGAAGGCGGATCTCGCCCATCGGGAGCCGAAGATGCTCGACGAGTGGGAACGGACCGACCTGTACGCTCAGATCCGCGAGGCGAGCCGTGGACGGCCGCGTTTCACGCTCGTGGACGGTCCGCCATACGCCAACGGCGCGATCCACCTCGGCCATGCCGTCAACAAAATCCTCAAGGACATCATCGTCAAGGCCCGCACGCTCGACGGCTACGACGCGGCTTATATTCCCGGATGGGACTGTCACGGCCTGCCGATCGAGATGCAAATCGAGAAGACTCACGGCCGCGTCGGCGCGAAGCTCGACGCGAAGGCGTTCCGGGCGGCCTGCCGCGAATACGCCGCCCTGCAGGTTGCCTCGCAACGCGCCGACTTCAAGCGGCTCGGGGTGCTCGGCGACTGGGAGCGGCCATACTTGACGATGTTGCCGCGCTTTGAGGCCGAGCAATTGCGCGCGTTCGCGCGGATCATCGACAAGGGGCACCTCTACAAAGGCTATAAGCCGGTTCATTGGTGCCTTAATTGCCGCTCGGCCCTCGCCGAGGCCGAGGTCGAGTACGAGGAGACGGTATCGCCGAGCATCTATGTGCGTTTCGCGGTCGTCGACCCGCTCGACCTGGCGCAGCGCTTTCACCTCGAAACCGGCAGTGGCGCGCTTCCGGTATCGGTGGCGATCTGGACGACGACGCCGTGGACCTTGCCGGCGAACCGGGCGGTCGCTCTGCATCCGGAGATCGAGTATGCGCTGATCGAGCGCGGCACCGGTGAGGCCCGCGAGCGTCTGGTGCTCGCCGCACAGCGCCTGGAAGCCGTGATGCCGCTGTTCGGCGCGGAGCCGTGGGAGATCGTCGCGACCGCGCGTGGCGCGGCGCTCGAAGGGGTGCAGTTGCACCATCCGTTCTACGACCGGCAGGTGCCGGTGATCCTCGGCGAGCACGTCACCCTCGATGCGGGCACCGGGGCGGTGCACACGGCCCCAGCTCATGGTCTCGAGGACTACGTCGTTGGACGGCGTTACGACCTGCCCACCGACAACCCGGTCGGCGGCGACGGCCGGTTCCTCGCGGACACGCCGTTGTTCGCCGGCGAAGCGGTGTTCGAGGCGAACGCGCAGGTCATCGAGGTGCTTCGCGAGCACGGCCGCTTGCTCAAGGCCGAACCGTACACCCACGCCTATCCGCATTGCTGGCGGCACAAGACACCGGTGATTTTCCGTGCGACGCCGCAATGGTTCATCAGCATGGACCAGGCCGGATTGCGCCGCGGCGCCCTCGAGGCGATCGCGCACGTCGATTGGATGCCCGAATGGGGCGAGCAGCGCATCGCGAGCATGATCGCCGGCCGTCCGGATTGGTGCGTGTCGCGCCAGCGCACTTGGGGCGTGCCGATTCCGCTGTTCGTGCACAAACAGAGCGGTGAACTGCATCCGCGCACCCAGGAGTTGATCGAGACGATTGCGACGCGGGTCGAGCAGACCGGCATCGATGCCTGGTTCGACCTGGACACCGCCGAGCTGCTCGGTGCCGAGGCCGCGGATTACGACAAGGCGACCGACGTGATGGACGTCTGGTTCGATTCGGGTGTGGTGCACCATTGCCTCGCGGTGATGCGTCCGCAGGTCGAATCGCCCGCCGATCTGTACCTGGAGGGTTCCGATCAGCATCGCGGCTGGTTTCACAGTTCGCTCCTGACCTCGGTCGCGATGTACGGACGGGCGCCGTATCGCGCGGTTCTGACCCACGGCTTCACGGTCGATGAGAAAGGCCGCAAGATGTCGAAGTCCCTCGGCAACATCCTCGCGCCGCAAAAACTCACCAGCACGCTGGGCGCGGATGTCGTGCGTCTCTGGGTCGCGGCGACCGATTATTCGAACGAGATGAGCGTCTCCGAGGAAATCCTGAAGCGCACCGCCGATTCGTACCGGCGCATCCGCAACACGCTGCGTTTCCTTCTCGGCAATCTGCATGGCTTCGATGCAACCCGCGACGCGCTGCCGTGGAATCGCCTGGTGTCGATCGATCAGTGGGCCGTGTCGCAGGCCTTCGTGCTGCAGAACGGGCTGCTCACCGCGTATCGCAACTACGAGTTCCACGAGATCTACCAGCGGGTGCACAACTTCTGCGTGGTCGAACTCGGCGGCTTCTACCTGGACATCATCAAGGACCGTCTCTACACGAGCCCCGCGGCAGGTGCGCCGCGTCGTTCGGCGCAGACGGCGCTTTACCACCTCGCCCACGCGATGGTGCGCTGGATCGCGCCCATTCTGAGTTTCACCGCCGACGAGGTTTGGGGATTGCTTCCCGGCGCGAGCGGTCCGTCCGTGCTGCTGTCGGCCTGGCATGAATTTCCCTCAGGCGCCGAGCATCCGGCCGCGATCGACTGGCCGGCATACATCGCCCTGAAGGGCGACGTCGGGCGCGAACTCGAGCGTCTGCGCACGGCTGGAGCGATCGGTGCGCCGCTCGAGGCCGAGGTGACGGTGTACGCGTCGGCGGCCCAGGCCGCGCGTCTCGGCACGCTGCGTGATGAACTGCGCTTCCTGCTCATCACGAGCCAGGCGCACGTCATCGCCCGGGACGTGCCGCCGGCGGATGCGGTGCCGACGAGCCAGGACGATGTCTGGATCCAGGTGCATCCCAGTCGGGAGCCGAAGTGCGTGCGCTGCTGGCATCTGCGCGCCGACGTGGGCGCCGATCCGCGTCATCCACAGCTGTGCGCGCGTTGTGTCGTCAATATCGAAGGATCGGGTGAGGAGCGTCAATTCGCATGAATACGATCGAAAAGCGCGCCGGCGGCTGGCGCTGGCTCTTGTTGTCCGCGTTCGTCGTGCTGGTCGATCAACTCAGCAAGGCCTACATTGCGCGCCACTACAGCGAGTTCGAATTCACCCGCGTGCTGCCGGTCCTCGACATCACCCGGATGCAGAACGTCGGCGCCGCCTTCAGTCTGCTCGCATCGGCATCCGGCTGGCAGCGCTGGCTCTTCATCGCCCTCGCGCTCGGCGTGAGCGTCGCGATCACGATCTGGCTCGTGCGGATGCGCAGTGATTCGGGCAGGCTCCTTGCGGCGGGTCTCGCGCTCGTGCTCGGCGGGGCGATCGGCAACGTGATCGATCGGATCCGCCTGGGCTCGGTGATCGACTTCATTCACTTTCACTGGAATCAGGCGTACTTTCCGGCCTTCAACCTGGCCGATTCGGCCATCACGATCGGCGCGGGCCTTCTGCTCCTGGACGCGCTGCTGGACTCGAGGCGAAAACACTGATGCACATCCTTCTGGCCAATCCGCGCGGCTTCTGCGCCGGTGTCGATCGCGCGATCGACATCGTCGAGCGCGCCATCGACGTCTTCGGCGCGCCGATCTACGTGCGCCACGAGATCGTCCACAACCGCTACGTCGTCGACCGCCTGCGCGAGATCGGCGCCGTGTTCGTCGAGGATCTGGACGAGGTGCCGGACGGCAAGACCGTCGTCTTCAGCGCGCACGGTGTCGCCCGCGTGGTCGAGGCCGAGGCGAAGCGGCGCAGTTTGACCGTCTTCGACGCGACCTGCCCGCTGGTCGCCAAGGTGCACATCGAGGTCGCGCGCTACGCGCGCGAGGCGCGCGAAGTCCTGTTGATCGGACACCATGGACATCCGGAAGTGGAGGGCACCATGGGCCGCTTCGATGAGTCCCGCGGCGGCAGCATGTATCTGGTCGAGACGGTCGAGGACGTCGAGGCGTTGAGCGTGCGCAATCCGGAGCACATGGCGTTCGTCACGCAGACGACGCTGTCGATGGACGACACCGCGGAGATCGTCGAGGCCCTGCGGCGCAGATTTCCGCTTTTGCACGCGCCGCGCAAGGAAGACATCTGTTATGCGACCCAGAATCGCCAGGACGCCGTCAAGAGGCTGATCGACCGCTGCGAGGTGCTGGTCGTCGTCGGTTCCAAGTCCAGTTCGAACTCCAACCGCCTGCGCGAAATCGCCGACAAGGCCCGCAAGCCCGGCTACCTCGTCGACGGTCCGGAGGATCTGCGGCGTGAGTGGTTCGAGGGTGTCCTGGCGGTCGGCGTGACGGCCGGCGCGTCGGCGCCGGAGGTCCTCGTGCAGGGCGTGATCGGCCGCCTGCGCGAGTGGGGCGGTGAGTTCGTCGAGGAGGTGGCGGGCCGGCCCGAACATGTCGTGTTCGCCCTGCCTAAGACCCTGCGCGATGTTGCGAAGCATCGTGGCAGCCTTTCAACCGCCGATACGACGGGTTAGAATGCCGGGCCCTCACGGGGAGTTCTCGAATAGCCGCAATAGCTCAGCTGGTAGAGCAACGCATTCGTAATGCGTGGGTCAGGGGTTCGATTCCTCTTTGCGGCACCACATTTCAGTGATGGGTCAATGGCGGCGCCGCTGCCGCGGTCGTAACGGGATGGCAGCACGCAGTGGCTGCGTAAGCGGCGGACCCGGATGGGACGCCGGCTTTGGCCAATGCCAGCCACTTATACGATTCAACGTAATTTTTCGGCACGCCCCGCCCCGCGCGGTAGGCGTCCACGCCCGCGACATGCAAGGATCGCGCGCTTCATCTCCGGTTCTCCCATGCTGCCGGCTCATCGCAGGAAAAATAGCAAAGGATTCTGTTTTGCGCCTCGATTGCGTACCATCCGGCGAATGATCGCCGATCCTCCGAAACGTTAGCGGCGCCCGCGCTCCCATGGTCAAGCTGCTCTCGCGCCTGCCGATGCGGGTCCTCTACTTGCTGTCGAGTTTGCTCTTCTTGATCGCCTATTACGTGATCCGTCATCGGCGGCACGTGATCACCGAACAGATCGCGCGCGTCTTCCCCGAGGCCGACCAAGCCGAGCGCCGGCGCATCCACCGGCAGTTCCTGCGCAATTTCTGCGATGTGGCCTTCGAGGTGCTCAAATCGGCGACGATATCGGCCGACGAGATGAGTGCGCGCGTGCGCATCCTCAATCCCGAGGTGGCGCGCGAATACCTCGCCGCCGGGCGTTCGGTGCTGCTCGTGACCTCGCACCTTTGCAACTGGGAATGGCTCCTGCATGGCTTTGCGCTGCAACTCGGCTATCCGCTCGATGCGGCATACAAGCCTTTGCACGATGCCTGGGCCGAGCGCTTGATGCTGCAAATCCGCTCGCGATTCGGCGCGCGCTTGGTGCCGGCGAAGGACTTGCTGCTCGATTACCTGCGTCGTCAAGGCGTGGTGCGGGCCCTGGCCATGAACGCCGACCAGGCGCCGGTGTCGACCGATCGGCGCCATTGGACGCGGTTTCTCGGTCAGGAGACGGCGTTTTACATGGGCGCCGAACAGATCTCGCGCGGTACCCGCCTTCCAGTGATCTACGTGGTGATGCGGCGGGTGCGCCGCGGTTGGTACGAGGTCGAGATGCGCTCGTTGTGGGACGGCCGGGAGTCGATCGAGCCGGGCACCCTCACCGAGCGTTACGCGCGCGCCTGTGAAAAGGACGTGCTCGCGAGTCCCGCCGACTGGCTCTGGTCGTATCGGCGCTGGCGGATCCAAAAAACGCTCTACGGCGGGGCATGAGGCGCTCGGCGGTCGCCCGCGAATCGGGCGAGGGCACGACGCGCATCGGCCCAGAGACTGAAAGGCAGGCGCGGGCGCTGTTGCGGCATGCGCAGCTGCAGGTACCGGCTGGCGGCGATGTCGCGCAAGTCCCGCAAGCTGACGCGGTAGGCGTACGCGACCACATCGCCGTGATTCGGCACGTGCAATAGGCTGCGATACTTCAAGCTGACCGGCAGGTGCCGCCGCGGCTTTAGATCCAATTCGCGGCCGTCGGCGAGAATCCGCAACTCCCCCTGGTCGGGCCCGGGCGGCGCCGACAGGCGCGGGTCCACGGTCGACCAGCGGTATAGCAACAGGTAGTCCCGGTCGGTGCCGGACACATCGATCTCGATGGCGACCAGCGTCGCAAAGTCGTGCGCGAACGCGGCGACGTCGGTGCGCCGGCGCGCGAAGATCAGCGGTTGATCGACGACCGATAGATTGCTGCCGGTGCGTTCATCGAAGAACTGCAGCGCGCCGGGCCGCCGTGCACGGGCCGCATACCGCGAACTCGCGCAGGACGACAGCGCGCAGGCGGCCAAAACGGCCATCATCGCGATCGCCCGCAGACGAGGTTGCCGACCCGCACGCATGTTCAAAACCGCACGCGATAAGCCAAGGAAACGTACAGCGAACGCTGGCTCAACGCACTGCTGACCGGCTGGCCGGTGAGGGATTGCGGCTGCACGAGGGTTTGTTGATTCAACATTTGGTAACCGGCGGTGAACTCGAACACCGATGCCTTGCCGGTCCAGTCGGTCTGCAGCTGTGGAAGATAGATCGTTTGCTTGCCGCCGAGCGTCGGGTCGTTCAATTCCTCGACACTGAGCCTCGGTCCCATGCGCCAGGCGCCGTGCACGATGAACCGGGCGTCCCAGGATACGGTTGCGCTGCGTGCCGTCGGCGAGTCGTCGACACGCACCCCGAGTACGTGGAGGTCGCCGGCCTGCAGCAGGCTCGAGCCGGCCACCTGCATCGAGGCGTTTTTATCGAGCCCGGTCGACTGCGTCGCGACCACGCCGTACGAGGCCCGCGTGCCGGACAGTTCGAGCGCCGACAAGTCCACCATGAACTCCCAACGCTCGCCGAGCGGCCGGTCCGCGGAGATCACGAAGGTGTTGCTGGTGGCGGTGCGATCGAGGGCCATCTGTTGGATTTGCGAGGGTGTGTACTGGGTCGCGAGCGTTTGCAGATCGGTCGTGCTTTGGCCGATCAGAGCGTTGCTCAGCTCGAGCATGGGACTGCGGCGGTGATCGGCGTCGAAGCCGATCACCCACGAGGGTCCGACCCGCGTGTTGCCGATCAGCGTCAGCGAGTTCAGCTGTCGGAAGGCGAAATCGTAGTCGACCAGCATCACCGCGGTACGACCGGCCGCCGCGTAGCGCGTCTGCCAGCCGATCGATCGCCGCTCGGTGCCGATGGCGTTCGTCTGATCGAACAGGTAGGCCTCGAAGGCCCAGGGGCGCCCGGCCGGGCTGTAGTCGGCGGTGACCGTGCCGAATTTCTGGCGGGCGGAAACCGCCGAATAGCTCGTGTAGGCCGGAAGTCCGGCGGCGCCGCTGATCCTCCAGCGCGAATTGATCCGATAGCCGACGTACAGGCCGTCGAACAGGCCGACGACGCCCTGGCTGGCGAGCGGCTGCCGGCCGAATCGGGCGGTCAGACCCCAATACCGGTCGATCACCTGCGCGTAGGCCGCCGCCAGTTGGTCCTGGCTGCCCGTGGGCGGCGAGGAGGCGATGTTCTTCGTGTAGCCGCCGTCGACCCGGGCGGACAGGTCGTAACGCCGGCTGCGCTCGCGCATCAGAAAATCACCGTACACCAGCGCCGTATCGACCGAATTCGTCGTCGTCGTCGTCCCGGCGGTAATCGTTTGGTCGCGGCCGAATTCATAGCTGAGCGAGGCGCTGCCGGCGAGCGTCAAGTGTCGCCTCGCGTTCGCACCGGATGCGCCGAATTCGCCGGCCGAAGGCGCCGCCAGCGAGGCTTCGGCGAGCGATTGCAGGCGCATGCGCACCCGCCGCGCGCCGGCACCGTGCGGATAACGGAGCAGATATTCCTGGTATTCGGCCTTGGCCTCGGCTAGCTGGCCCGAACGCTCGCGCGCGAGCCCGAGCAGCTCCTGCGCCGCGGCTCGCTGCGGATACTCCGGTTGGCGCACCAGGCGGGTCAGCAGGTCGATCGCGCGCGGATAGTGATGCCGTTCCAGAGCGCGGCGCGCTTGTTGCATCAACTTCGCACGCACAGCACCGGGCAGCGGCGGATCCGTCGGCGCGCTCTCGGCCGCCGCCCGTACGCCGGCGTGCCCGACCGTGGCGATGCCCACATGCGCGGCGCTCTGCGCGATCCAGGCCCGCGGGTAGCGCGCGAGCGCAATCCGCAGCACTCGCTCGGCCTCGGCATGGGTCGCGAACGGACCGACCCGCAAGCGATACCAGCGCCCGTCGCCGAGCGTCGTCTCGGAGACGTAGGCTTGGGTTTGCAGGGCTGCGGCCGCGGCAACCACGGCGCTGCGGGCGTAGGCGGCGCGCGAGGAATCCAGATTGACCGCATAGCCGGTGGGTGCCTGGGGCGCGGCGAGCAGCACGCCGGCCGCGTGCCGCCGAGCGGTGTTCAGCAGGCGCACGCGCAAGCCCAAGCCCGAGGGTGTGGGCGCCATCACGAAGTCCATCGGCCGCGAGAAGCTCAGCTCGAGCGTGATCTCGCCCGGCATCATCGATTCGACGCGCGCCCCGGTCACCAGTTTGCCGCCGCCGCCGACCAGCGGCAGCTCCGGCAGGATCGTCTGCAGCGGCGGACCGCAATCCGGCCCGAGTAGCAGCCGGATCGAGGTGCGCGCACCGTGGCTGACGGGCCGGTTGCTCAAGTAGCGCATCGAGCAGCTGAACTGGATCGAGATGTCGGCGTGGTTGGTGTAGCGCGTCATGTCGATCAATTGCACGAATGGCCCGGAGAACGGCGCCGTCGGCGCGGCGCGAGCCCCTGTGTCGGCGCCAAAGATCGCGGCGAGCAGCACGATCGCCGCGGACAGCCGCCTTAAGTCGATCACCGCCTGGGACCGTTGTGCGCGCCGCGTCGGGGCAGCAACAGCGGCCGCAGCGGCGCCACCATCTTCGTGATCTTCCAGCTCAAGGTGTCGTGGCAGCTGCCACAGCCCTGGGTCGTGATCACATGCTGGATCTGTTTGCCGGTGGCCGTGACTCCGTTATGGCAGATCTGGCAGGGGATGTTCACGCCAAGATGATCGAAGTTCGCCGGACGCCAGGCGATCGTGCCGTGGCAGGCGCCGCAATCTCTCGCGGTTTGCACGTGGATGGGCGGTTTGCCGGGCGCCGAAACGCCGTTGTGGCAGACGACACAGTGCGGCACGTTCAGTCCGCGATGATCGAAGGTCGCGGGAATCCAGGCGAGCGTGGTGTGACAGTTCTCGCAGGAATCATTGCTCTGGATGTGGTTTGCCGGCTTGCCGGTCGCGAGCAAGCCGTTGTGGCAACTGGCGCAGTTACCGGTGACGCCGGCGTGGGTCGGTGCGGCGAGCCCGGCCGGCGGCGCGACCGCGAGGGTGCGTGCGCGTCCCGGGAATGAGCCGCCGGGGCTGCCGGTGCCCGGACCGCCGACGCGCGGCGTGTTCACGTGGGTGGGCTTCTGCCCCGGCGCCAGCAGACTCGTGGCCCCCGCGGTCGCCGCCCCGCCGATGGCGCCACGCACGGACGTCGGGCGCACGACCATCAAAATCTTGCTGCGAGTTCCGCTATTCGCCGTTGCCGGCTTGCCGGCCGCATCGCCGCCCCAGTCGCTCGTGTTGTGACAGCCGCTGCAATCCTTGCCCACATGGTGATCATTGGGGCGGGTCGTCAAATTGTTCACGCCGTAGAAGACCAGCGGCGGCGTGGTCGACTCGTGGCACGCATCACAGGTGTTGCCGATCACCGCGAACATTGCGGAGTGCTTCGCCGAATTCATCGTCGTGCCGCTGAAGCTCGTGAACATGGTCGGCGAATGGCAGTCCTCGCAGGGCGTGACGCTGGTCGGGATGTGCATCGGCGAGAGCACGGCGCTCTTCGGCGTGAAGTTGTTGTAGAACACCGGCGGCGTCGAGTTCGGCGCGCCGTGACAGGTCATGCAGCCACTGCTGATGCCGGTGTGCAGCGTCGCCTTCGGCGCGAGCGTGGCGGTCGAATAGTCCGTCGGCGCCGAGGTATGGCAGACCGAGCAGCCTTGGTTGGCCGGATTCGGCATGTGACCGGCGGGCAGCACGGTGCTGTCCCAGTTCGCCGTCGTATGACACAGGCTGCAGTCGTTGGGCGCCGCCATCTGGCCGCTGTTGTGATCGGCCGGACGGCCCTGCAGTCCCGGACTCGCCGCACCCATGTAGAACGAGACACCCGCTTCGTGACAGGTCGTGCAGGTCGTCGATACGAAGGCGTGTTTCGCCTGGTTCATGTTCATCGGTCCGAAGCTGCCGGGCGCGTAACTGCCGCCCGTGTGGCAGGAGCCGCAGTCGGTGCCCGCGAGGTAGGGGATGTGCGCGGGTGCGAGCACCGCATCCTTCGGCGTGAAATTGTTGTACCAGGTGAGCGCGCCGCTCGGGCTGCCGTGGCACTGGCCGCAGCCGCCGGCGATGCCGGTGTGCAGAACCGAATTTGGCGCGAGTGTCGTGGTGCTGTAGTCGTTGGGCGCCGTGGTGTGGCAGACCGAGCAGGGCTGACTCGCCGGGTTCGGCATGTGGCCCGAGGGCAGTGCCGTACTGTTCCAGTTCGCGGTCGTATGGCACTCGCTGCAGTCGTTCGGTGCGGCCATCTGTCCGCTGGTGTGATCGGCGGGGCGGCCCTGCAACCCGGGGCTTGCCGCGCCCATGTAGAACGTCAGGCCGGCCTCATGGCAGGTGTCGCAGGTCTTGCCGACTCCGGCGTGAGTCGCCTGGGTCATGTTCATCGGCCCGAAGCCGCCGGTCACGTAGTTCGGCGCATGACAGCTGCCGCAATCGGTGCCGGTGAAAACCGGAATATGCGGCGGCGTGAGCACGGCGGCCTTTGGATTGTCGATGCCGTTGTAGAACGTGAGCTGCGTCGATCCGCCATGGCACTGGGAACAACCGCTCGTGATGCCGGTATGCAGCACCGAGATGCTTGCGAGCACCGTGTAATCGGTCGGCGCGGATGTGTGGCAGACGTTGCAGGTCTGGTTGGCCGGGTTCGGCATGTGGCCGGTCGGCAGCACCGTGCTGCTCCAGTTGGCCGTGTTGTGACAGAGGCTGCAGTCGTTGGGCGCGGCCATTTGGCCGCTGCTGTGATCGGCCGGGCGGCCCTGCAGCGCGGGGCTCGCCGCGCCCATGTAGAACGACAGCCCCGCTTCATGGCAGGTATCGCAGCTCGTCGAAACGAAGGCATGCGTCGCCTGGGTCATGTTCGTCGGCCCGAAGCCGCCGCTCGTGTAGTTGGCCCGGTGGCAGGAACCGCAATCCGTTCCAGCAAGATAGGGAATGTGCGCGGGCGTCAGCACCGCCGATTTCGGATTGTCGTTGTTGTTGTAGAACGTCAGCGCCGCACTCGGGCCGCCGTGGCACGCACCGCAGCCGCCGACGATGCCGGTGTGCATCACCGGGATGCTGGCGAGGATCGCGTAACTTGCGAGCGTGCTGCCGATCGCCGTGTGGCACACGGAGCAGGCTTGATTCGCCGGGTTCGGCATGTGGCCGGCGGGCATCACGCTGCTGTTCCAATTCGCGGTCGTGTGACAGACGCTGCAGTCGGTCGGCGCGGCCATCTGGCCGAGCGTGTGATCGGCCGGGCGGCCCTGCAGCGCGGGGCTCGCCG
>JABEVI010000109.1 GCA_013044085.1 Steroidobacteraceae bacterium | reverse complement strand
CGCCGCGCGCGGCGGCTTTGACGGCGCCGTTCTCGAGGGCGCGTCCGGTCAGTTTGAGAAACACGTCTTCGAGACTCGGTTCGTGAACCTCGGCACGGCGCGTCCGCACCGGCAGGCTCGCGAGCAGCGCGGGCAGCAAGGCGGCCGGTTCGGGTTCGACGAGCAGCACCCCGCGCTCACTGACCTCGGGATGGTGACCCCGCTCGCGCAGCCATTGCGCGGCCCGCTCATCGTCGTCGGTGGCGAGCAGCAGCACGCCGCCACCGACCCGGTTCTTCAATTCTTGCGGGCTGCCGATCGCGATGATCTGGCCGTGGTCGATCAAGGCGATGCGGTCCGCCGGTTCGGCCTCATCCATGTAGTGGGTGGTCAGGAACACGGTGCCGCCGTCGCCGACGTAGCGGCGTACTTCGCCCCAGAACTGGCGCCGTGCATCGACGTCGAGACCGAGCGTCGCCTCGTCGAGGAACAGCAACTCGGGGGTCGCAACGAGCGCGCGGGCGAGCTCGACGCGCCGCTTCTGTCCGCCGGAGAGCTTTTGCGCCTCGCGGCCTGCGACCTCTTCAAGATCGAGCGTGCCGAGCAGTTCGAGGCTGCGGGTCTTCGCGGCGCGTGAGGACAGCCCGTAGAACAGGCCCATCAGGTACAAGTTGTCCCGCACCGACAACTTGCCCTCCAAAGCGGGTTCCTGGAAGACGATGCCCATGCGCTGGCGCACCTGAACCCGTTCGCGCACGGCATCGAAGCTTAGCACCCGGGCCTCGCCTTCGCTCGGCTTGAGCAGGGTGGCGAGTATCGAGAACAAGGTGGTCTTGCCGGCGCCGTTCGGGCCGAGCAGGGCGAACATCTCGCCGCGGCGCACGACAAGATCGATGCCGCGCAGCGCGTGCACCGCACCGTAGCGCTTGTGCAAGCCGACGGTCTCGAGTGCGGGGGTCGCTGAAGCGGTAGAATCAGTCGTGATCGGCATCCATCGTATGATACCTTCTTGAAAGCGGGAGACGAGAGATGATCAAAGTGAGCGTCTTTTACCCCAACGTGCCCGGCGCGCGGTTCGATCATGATTACTATCGCGACAAACACATGCCGCTCGTAAAGAGCCGGATGGGCGACACCTGCCGGTATTACACGGTGGACCGGGGTCTTGGCGGCGGGGCGCCGGATGCACCCGCGACCTACCTCGCCATGTGCCACATTTTTTGCAATTCGGTCGAGGCGTTTCAAAGCGGATTCGGACCGCATGCTCAAGAGATCATGGCCGACATCGGCAATTACACAGACCTGTCGCCGGTGATCCAAATCAGCGAGGTCGTCGTCGGCAGGTAGGCTCGACCCAGGAGGCATCTATGGCGATCAAACGTCCAGCCAAAAGTCGTGGGACACCGGTACGTCACACATCGACCTCGGCGCCCGTGCGGCATATCAATGTCATGCCGCTCCCGCAGATGCGAGCCGGGGAGTCGTATGTCGGTTGGCTGTGTAAGAATCGCGCCTGTGGTCTGGTCATCGCCATTTCACCGCAACCGGCCGCCGGTCAGCCGGCCGCGGCCGAATTCGACGATCCGCTGTCCGCGATCAAATGTTTGCATTGTGGTAACGAGGACCTGTATCGCTGGAGCGCGCGCGGCGAGCACCTGTACTCAGCGGGCAGCCCCAGTCCCTGAGGTTCGATGAGCGCCCATTCGAAGCGGCCGAGGCGCCTCATGGCCGGCGCGGCTTTCACGGCGGCGATGCTCGCCGGCTGTGTGTCCTCGCATGTGATGGTGGGCACGGCAAGGCCGCCGATATCGCCACAACAGGTGAAGATTTACTTTCGACCGCCCGCCACCCGCTATGAGCCGATTGCGATCCTGCAGACCTCCAGCGCGGATTCCCTGGCGTTCACGGCCCAGGACAAGACCAACAAGGTCATCGAGCGGCTCAAGGAGGAGGCGGCGAAGCTCGGTGCGAACGGCGTCGTGTTGCGTGCTCTCGGCGATCGACCCGCAGGATCGATCGGCCTGGGCCTCGGCAGCGGTTCGACGAGCGAGGGTTCGATGATCGGTCTTGGGTTTGGGACTTCCGCCGTCATGACGCAAAAATCAGGCAGCGGACTCGCCATCTATGTCGAACCGGGCGCGCCGCCGAAGCCCTAGCGTGGGGTTTGCGGTCCGGCTGTGCATCCAAGCCGGGATCTTAAGCGTAATTTGCATGGGTTTTGTAACCGCCGGCGTCCGATTGACGGACTAAGCGGTGTCGATCCGCAGATTATCCCATGAGGTCAAAGCCATGAATCGTCGCAGCTTTCTGAATTTCGCGAGCCTTGGCGCGGGTCTCGGTGTCCTTGGCTTTCGCTCGGTGCGTTCCGCCGCCGCGCTAACCAAGTCATTGCCGGCCATCCACTATGCGGTCGTGCATACCGATGCCGAGTGGCGTCGACTGCTCAGTCCGGAAGCGTATGCCGTCCTGCGTGAGGGGGGGACGGAGGCGCCATTCAGTTCGCCTCTGCTGCACGAGCATCGGCCGGGTACCTTCGATTGCGCGGGCTGTGCGCTGCCGCTCTACTCATCGGCGACCAAGTACGACAGTGGCACGGGCTGGCCAAGCTTCTGGGATCATTTGCCCCAGGCCGTCGCGACGTCCGTGGATCACAGCTTTGGCATGACGCGCACCGAGGTGCATTGCAGCCGCTGCGGAGGGCACCTCGGTCATCTGTTTCACGACGGACCGAGACCCACGGGGCTTCGATACTGCATGAATGGCGTGGCCCTCGCCTTCACCCCGGAGCGCAGCTGATGCGCAAGATCGTGTTCGCGACCGCGCTGGCCGGCGCGGTGGCCGTTTGTGCGCAATACCGTACCTCAATGGCCGAATCGGTGGTGCGCGTTCCGGCGCCGAAGGTCGATGAGTCGCCCACAACAGCGCCCGCCAGCGAAACGGCCGTCCTTTCGGGCGGTTGTTTCTGGGGGATGCAAGCCGTGTTTCAGCATGTCAAAGGGGTTCGGGAGGCGATTTCCGGCTATACCGGGGGGGCTGCCAGCGCCGCCCACTACGATGAGGTGAGCACGGGCACGACCGGGCACGCCGAGTCCATCAAGGTCGTCTTCGATCCGCGTGTCGTCAGCTACGGCACCTTGTTGCGGGTGTATTTCTCGGTGGCGGAGAATCCGACGGAACTTGACTACCAGGGACCGGATCAGGGCCCGCAGTACCGGGGCGAGATCTGGGTGCAGAACCGCGAGCAGCGCAAAATCGCCACCGACTACATCCACCAGCTCACGGCGGATCATAGCTTTTCGGCTCCGATCGTGACCCGGGTGGACGCTGCCATGCCGTTTTACCTCGCCGAGCGGTATCATCAAAACTTCGCCACGCGGCACCCGGACAATCCCTACATTGCGAGCATCGATGCGCCGAAGCTGCGGGCGCTCGCGCAATTTTTCCCCGCTCT
>JABEVI010000108.1 GCA_013044085.1 Steroidobacteraceae bacterium | reverse complement strand
GCGTTGGCGGCAACCAGGCCTTGCACGGTCGCGGCAAGCGCGCCATAAGTGCCGGTGGTGCCGTCCGCCAGGCCCACAATGCCGTTCCAGTCGGTCGGCAGATAGTTGCGCTGAGTACCGGCGAGAAGACGCTCCATGCCTCTCGTGCCGCTCATCGACTGCAGAGTCTGCCGCGCCTGTAGGAGTTGTTGCTGCGCCGTCGCGAGGGCCTGTTGGAGTGTCTGCACTTCTTGGGCGAGGCGCGCCACAGCCTGCACATCGACCACGGCCCACTGGGCGTGCGCCGCGGGCGCCGCGAAGACGATGAATAGCATGGAGAACGGAATCCAGGCACGGTGAAGGCGGTTCATGATCGGCTCCTTCGCACAGGTTGTTGCGGATTCAGGAATGCGGGCAGCCAGTCGGCCGGGTCTGAACCAAGCGCGCCGATCAGCTCATGCATACGCTCGAGCTGTCCTCGACGTCCCGAAATGACCGACAGATCGGCCGCAAAATCAGCGAGATCGAGCTCGCAAACCACCGCGTGATGGGATTGTTTGATGAGAAATCGACGCGAGCCGGGTTCCAGCTGCCGCTTGATCAGCAAATACTCGCGTTCGCTCAGGCCCAGGCCCTCGGTATACTCACGATGATCGGCATCGACGTTGGGGAACAGCACTTTGGTCGGCGTCTGCTCGACCAAGGTGCGGCTGATCGGACTGGCGAGCACGTCGCTCGCGCTCTGCGTCGCGAGACACATCACCGCATTTAGCTTTCGCCAGGTTTTCGGCGCATCCCGCGCGAAGTCCTCGAAAGCCGGATCCGTGACCAGGCGCCAGAACTCGTCCATCCAACAGACGAAGCGGCGACCGTCGAGAAGCGAACGCACCAGGTGGAACAGATACAGCGTGACCGGCGATCGGACGGCCTCGTTGGCGAGGAATTCGGTGACGTCGAAGCCGATCAGCGCAGAAGCGCCGAGCCGCGGCACGATCGTGTCCTGCGGGTTGTCGAACACCCACGCATACTCGCCGCGGTTTCGCGCCGACCAACGTGCGAGCCGCGCATGAACGCCTTCCGGGTCGGTCGGATCGAGGAACTCGACCAGGCGCGATAGGCGCCGCATCGGAGTCTCCAGTGCGAGCGTGCCGCGCAGCGCACGCTCCAAATCCGCCTGCTCGCGTGCCGACAGCGTGGCGACGCGCGCCCCATCGGCCCGCGTCGCCAGATGTTGCAGCCAGCTCCTGAGGAATTCGACGTTGGCCGGTGTCGCAGGCAGTTGCAAGGGATTGAATCCGGTCGGTGCGCCACCCGCGAGCGCCAGATATTCCCCGCCGAGCGCGCGCACGAGAATCTCGAGGCCGCGGTCCTTGTCGAATAGCACCTGCGTGACCCCACGCCGGTGCAGCAGGGCGACCAGAAAGCCGATCAACACGGTCTTGCCCGAACCGGTCGGGCCACAGATCAAGGTGTGTCCGGTATCCCGGCGGCTGCCGCCGGTCGGGTCCGACGGATCGCTCGCGTGCAGTGAAAAGTGATACGGCGTGCGCGCCGAGGTGACGAACAGCGCGAGCGCATCGCCCCAATGATTTCCGCTGGCACGACCGCAGGGGTGATTGTGGAATGATGCCATGGCGGCGAAATTTCGCGAAGTGATCGGCGCCTTGCGCGGCCGCAGCGCAAAATTGCCAGGCAACTGCGCCCAGAATGCCGCCTCGAGCGCGACGTCCTCGCGCGCCACCAACATGCCGGTGTCCGCGAGCAGACTGCGTGCGATTGCGACGCGATCGGTCAGCGGTTTGAGTCTATCGTCGGGACGGGCGCCGTTGAGAATGTCGTTAGCTTCGGCGAATACCTGCAGCGAAAAGTGATGATCACCCATCACGAACTCGTTGCTCGTCAGGGCATCGAGCGCGCCCTTCAATTCCTCCGCCTGAGAGACCGCGAAGTCCCCGGCGTTGGCCATACGGTTGAACTGGCGCTGCAACAACGCCTGAGCCGTCGGTTTCGTCAGGAAGGTGAAGGACTGGGTTGCAAGCAGCGGAAACGGCGCCGAGAGCAACCGATCGAACAAGCCGACGACGCTCGGTGTGGGATACTCCTTGATGCCGAGCATGGCCGCAACGCGGGTCTCGGTCGGCGTCCGGTATTCAATCGCCTCATGGCCAAACAGCAGCCGAGTGCCGACCAACGCTTCGGCGATCGGGGCGCGCGGCACCGGCATGCGGCGCCATTCGCCGTTGGCGAGCAAGCCGAAGTATTCGAGCAACGAGGAGCAAAGATGCGGGCCCTCGCGGTAGGTGCCGAGCGGGACGGGTTCGTATCGCGCGAGCGAGCTGCACAGTTCCCCGGCGATTTTTGCGCAGGCATCGAGCGCATCGCGTTGATCGAGCGCAGCATGGTACGGATCCCGCCGTTCGATGAGCCGGCGCAGCAAGCCGGAAGTGGCATCGGCCGACGGACGGTGAACGAACGCGAGGTACCATTCGTTGGTCAACAGGGTTTCGGGTGCAAACCGGCGTCGATAGTCCCGTTCCAACCTGACGGCGAAATCGGACATCCCCGTAGCACCGTCCGCGGCGGCGACCGCCTGGTTCGGCTGCGCCGGCACGCCCGCCTCCCCGCGGCGACGCACGAAGTGCGTCCATAGAGCGAGCTGCGGACTGGCGAGGTTGCGCCACAGGACGTTGAGGCGTTCATGCCAGGCGTTCAACTGGGCGTCGTCGCAGCATTCGAACCCCATGCCGGCGAGACGGAAGGCCTGCACATAGTCGCCGTGAACGGTCTTCACGACCCGCTCGGCGACGTGCGCCGCATACGGTATGCGCAGGGCCGCGTCGAACTCGCGCGCGACGATCGCCTGGCGGCGCCGGCTCAGCATGCCGGATCCCCGGCGCGCAGCACTGAAACCCACGGCGTGGGCTCGCGCCGTGACCGGCCCTGGCGTGCGCCAGGCAGCTCGAGGCGCAAGGGGCTGTAGCTGCTGGCCCGCCACCATCGGGCATTCGCCGCGAGCGAGGGTAATTTAGTTCGCGCCCATAACAACAACAGATCGAAGAAGCGCGCATCGTGCGCGCAGAGCAGCGCGCAGACCGCGTGAATCGGCAGACACAGCAGCAGCGTCAACAGATTCTTGGTGACGAGGAACACTTCCATCGTGAACACGAGGTTTGCGAGCAGAGCCGAGTAGGTGACGCCCCAGCGCATCGGCGGCCGGGTCGCGCCGACGAACAAGGCGTCCGCGGTCAATCCCTCGTTGCGTGCGCTCATGGCAACCCCCCCCTCAGACGCCGAACATGCCACGCACCCAGGTGACGATCTGCGGCGCGCCGAAGGCAATGGCGATGCCGAGGATCGCCCCGATCACCCACCCCCATGACATGCGGTTCGCCATCGCCATCGCCCCGAGAACCATGATCAAGATGATGGCGATGGGCGTGAGCCACGCGAGCAGATTCGCCTGCAGCGCCGTCGCGCCGGTCATGAATGGCGAGGTCTGTGCCAGGGCGCTGAGAGGCGCCATGGCGAGCAACGCACCGAGCAGCACGATGAACGGCGCGCCGCGGGGTGTGGGCGTCGCGGCCCGCCGGGTGACGGATTCTTGTCGTCGCATGGTCAACTCCTGTTCGCTCGGACTTTGTAGGTAAATCGGGTGGGGCCGTCGGGGCCGCTCAGTTCCGCGCCTCGGCAACCTCGTGGTGTCGATCGTCCCGGCGGGCGGCGAGCTCTTCGCGCTTCACCTTGCCGGGGGCGCCGAACTTGAAACTCTGCACGATGAATGAGTGGTCGTATTGCTTTTCGCCGTCACGATCCGTCCAATTGCTGGCGCGAATCTGCGCATGCACGATCAGTTGGTCGCCGGTGCGGGCGTTTTTTGCGATAACCTCGCCGAGCGCGTCGAACGCCGTGAACCAGAGGCTCGTGGTCGCCTCACGGGCGTTTCCAGACTCGTCCTTGCCGATGAAATCGTTGCCGATCAGACAGAATCTCGTGTAGGACACCTCGTCTTTGACGGTCAGTTCCGGATTCTTGGCAAGTTGTCCGATCGCGGTGACGGTAAAGCTGTTCATGGACTTTCTCCTGGTCGAAAAGAGAGGGGCGAATTGCCGCGCACTTGGCGCGGGAGACAGTTTCCGCGAACACGACGGGCGCGAGAACGGATGAAATTTCCCGGTTCGCGCAGATATGCGGAGCAAGGCGCCGCGGCGACCGGCCGCTTTTCGATTACACTGCCGGCCTCCATGGCCCAACCGGATACCGTTGCCTCGTCCGCGAAGACGTTAAATTTGCCGGCGTCCGGCGGCGGCTCGGCGGCGCTCGCTGTCGAGAATCTGCACAAGCGCTATGGCGCGATCACCGCGGTCGACGGTGTCTCGTTCAACGTCGATCGCGGCGAAATCGTCGCCCTCCTCGGTCCGAACGGCGCCGGTAAGACGACGACCATCAACATGATCCTCGGCCTGCTCGAGCCGTCGGCCGGTCAGGTGCGCATCGACGGGATCGATCTGCGCACGCACCGCGAGCAGGCGCTCGCCCGCACGAACTTCGCGGCCGTCTACTCGACGCTGCCGGGAAACCTGACGGTGCGCCAGAACCTGCGCTTCTTCGCGCTGCTGTACGATGTGGCGGATTGCGCGACGCGGATAGATGAGTTGCTCGAGGAATTCGAACTGTCCAGGTTCCGTGACACGAAGTGCGGCCTATTGTCCTCGGGCGAACAAACCCGGGCCGCGCTCGCGAAAGCACTGCTGAACCGGCCGCAGCTGCTATTGCTCGATGAGCCGACCGCTTCCCTCGACCCGTCGGCCGCGCAGCTCGTGCGCGAAGAGATCCGCGGCCTCGCGGCGATCCGGCGCTGCGGCATTCTCTGGACCTCGCACAACATGCAGGAGGTCGAGGCGGTCTGCGACCGCGTGCTGCTGCTCTCGCATGGCAAAGTCCTGCTGGAGGGCGAGCCGCGCTCACTGCCCCAACGCCATGGCGCTGCCTCGCTGGAGGACCTATTCATCCGCATCGCACGCGAGCCGCTATCGGCGCACAGCGGAGGGTTGGCGTGAAGCTGCGGCCGGTCGCCGGTGTGGTACTGCGCCAGGTCTACCTGCTGCGCGGCAGTCCGGTGCGGCTCGTTCCCATGGTCACCTGGGTTGCGATCGACATCGTGCTCTGGGGGTTCATGAGCCGCTACCTGAACTCAATCAGCGGCCACGGCATGAACTTCGTGCCGACGCTGCTCGGTGCGGTGCTGCTGTGGGATTTCTGCACGCGGATCATGCAGGGTGTGAGCACCGCGTTTCTCGAAGACGTGTGGTCGCGCAACTTCCTGAACCTGTTCGCCTCGCCGCTCTCGATCGCCGAATACGTGCTCGGCCTGATTCTCACGAGCATCCTCACGAGCGCCCTCGGGCTGGTCGTGATGCTGCTGCTCGCGACGCTGGTGTTCGGCCTCGATTTCCTTTCGATGGGCGCTGCGCTTGCGGCCTTCCTGGCGATCCTGTTCACGTTCGGCGTGACCCTCGGGATCCTCGGCACCGCCATCGTGCTCAGGCTCGGGCCGGCTTCCGAGTGGCTGCTCTGGCCGATCCCGGCAATGCTCGCCCCATTCGCGGCGGTGTTCTATCCGCTCTCGACGCTGCCCCACTGGATGCGCATCGTCGCGCATTGCCTGCCGCCGGCCTACGTGTTCGAAGGCATGCGCGCGGTGCTCGCCGGCCGGCCGGCACCGCTCGAGCTGCTCGGCACGGGTGCGTTGCTCGCCGTCACCGGCTTGCTGGTATCCGCCTGGATCTACGCCCGCGTTTACCGGCACGCCGTACGCAGCGGCCTGCTCGCGCGTTATAGCGCCGAGGGCGCAGGTTGAGCCTATGGGACGGTACCGCGCCGGCCGGCTTACCTGCTCTCAACGATAAAGCGGCGCGATCGGCGATTCCTGGGTGCCGCGCGCGCCCGGCTTCGGCAAGTCCTGCAAGAGCTGCGCGAGCTTCCCGCCCTCCCATGCGGCGCCGGCATAACACGCCCTATCGAGTTCAGCGAGCGCCTCACCGACCCGCGGGTCCGCGAAGCGCTTCGCCAGTGCGCCGAGTCCTGCGGCGTGCGCATCCGGCCATGCGGCCGCGGCCCACGCCATCAGTGATCGCCGTGCCGCCGCCGCATCGCTGCGCCGACAGGCATCTTGAAACTGCGCACGAGCGCGCGACGCACTCGGTGGCGCTCCGTTGGGTGGGCGCGCCGGACCCGAAGAGAGCGCTGCCGCCGACGTCGGCACGGTCGATGCCGCCGGCACGGTCGATGCCGGTGGCACGAGCGGCGCCTGTGCGGGCATGACCGGCGTCAGGCGCTGGGCGACGGCCGGCGCGCGGCGGCGCGAGATCCACCAACCGAGCAGGGTCACGACCCACAACAATCCAAGCCCTGCGCTCAACAGGATCCAGCGCTGATCTTGCTTGCTCGCGTGCATGCCGGCGTGGCGCGCACCCGCGCTGGCGGCCGATGGGATCGGCGCCGATGAGCCGGCCGTGGGCGCGGCGGCGCTGGCGGCGCCGCCAGGCACCGGCTGCACCTCGATGGTCTGCGCCGGCAGGTCCGCCGTCTGCGCCTGATCGGTCTGTGTGTTCCACCACGACAGATGC
>JABEVI010000107.1 GCA_013044085.1 Steroidobacteraceae bacterium | reverse complement strand
CGCACCGCCCTGATTGGCATTCGCCGCCGAGGTCTGGATCGCGCCCGCCGCGGCGAGCTGCGAGGGATTCGTAAGCGCGACGTTGAAGGAGGAGGCCGCCGACGCGGTGGGCTGGATCAGGAACTGATCGCCGCTCGCCGGGGTGCCCGACAGCGTGATCGCGAGGCCATCGGCGCTGATCGGACTGGCGCTCGTGCCGGCGCCGGTGAATGCAACCGCCGCGCCGGTGCTCGCGTTGCTCAAGTGATAGGCGCCGCCGCTGTAGGACAGCAAATAATCGTTGGTCGTCAGCTGGCCTACGTTGCTGATCGTCGCGCTGGCGGTGGTCGAATCGCTGTTGGTGCTCGCAGGCGTCACGACGGGTCCGGCGACGGTGAACAGATTGGCGCCGAGGGTGCCGTTCAGATCGATTCCCATGCCCTGCTGGGTGTTTGCCGACTGTGCGAGCGCCAAGGCGATCTGCCCGACCTGGTTCAGCGCCGGGTCGACGGCCTGCGTGCGGGCGGCGAGCAGCCCGCCGAGGTCGCCGGTGGTGATGGAGCCGCTGATGATGTTCTTGCCGTTGCTCGCGGTCGAGATCTCGAGCTGGGTCGCGTTGAAGGGATTTTGCACCGTCGTCAGATTGGTGACGGTACCCTGCAGCACGAGCGGCTGGCCATTGCCGACGAACACGTTCAGTGCGCCGCTGCTGTCGGTGCTGGTCGTCACGCCGACCAGCTTGGAGAGGCTCGAGAGCAATTGATCGCGCTGATCGATCAGGTCGTTCGGCGGCTGGCCGCCCGCCTGGGCGGTGCCGACGATGATCTGCTGATTGAGCTTGGAAATCGAGGTGCCGATCGAATTGATCTGCTGCACATCGGCGAGAATCCCGCTGTTGATCGTGCTGTTCGTGCTCTGCAGCTGGGAACTGGTGTTCTGAAAACTCGCGGCGACGCTCTGCGCGGCACCGAGCAGCGCCTGTCGGCTGGCGGTCGAGGTCGGCGCGTTGGCGACATTCGACCAGGCGTTGTAGTAGTTCTGCAGCGAGGTGCTGAGTCCACCGCCGGTCGTGCCGACGATGTTGTCGATCTGGTTCGTGTAAGTCTGCAGCGCATTCAACTGGCCAAGTGAACTCTGCGATGCATTCAGTTGATTCGTCGCGGCCTGGCTGAACGCCCGGGAAATGCCGGCGACCTGCACGCCGGCGCCGACGGTCGCGAGACCATTCGACTGCGGCGTCGCGGTCGCGAAGTTGACGCTCTCGCGGGAATACCCCGGGGTGTTCGCGTTGGCGATGTTATTGCCGGTCGTCGCGATCGCCGTCTGCAAGGCCTGCAGCGCCGAGATGCTGATTCCGAACAAGTCAGACACGATCTATTCTCCGGCCGGGGCCCTGGTTGCGAGATTCGCCCTGTCTGCACCCTTATCGGCCGTCATGTGAAATTCTTAAAGTTTGCTCGTCGCGGTGCGCAACGCGGCACGGAACACGCCGCTGTGCAGGATGTCATTTAACTTATTCGCATACTGCGGATCCGTCGCATACCCGGATTTGGCGATGCCCTCGATGTAGGCACCGACGTCGTTGCCCGCCGCGAGCGCCTGCCGGTAGCGCGGTGAACCACGCAAAAGGTTGGCGAAATCCGCGACGCTCGCGCCTATCGACCGGTAGGCGCGAAACGCCGCGTGACGCATGCTTGCGACGCCACCTGAGAATTCCACGGTCGGTGAAACCGCCCGTTCGCCGTCCCAATGCTCGTCCGCTTTGATGCCGAACAGATTCAGGCTCGGCGCGCCGCTCGCGGTGCGCGCCATGCGCTTACCCCAACCGGTTTCGAGCGCCGCCTGCGCGAGCAGGCCGATCGGATTGACGCCGAGCGCCTGCGCCGCCGCGCGGATCGTCGGCAGCACCTCGCCGATGAACTGAGCCGGCGTCTGCGCGATCGGCGCCGCAGCGGGTGCGGTGGCGGGAGCCACAGGGGGTGCCGCCTGCCCAGGCGCCACCCGCGCCTGCTGCGCGTCGAGCTGGCGGGCGACGAGCGCGCCAAGTCCGAGACCGCCTCGTTGGCTGATCGACAGCGCCACCTGCTTGTCGAACATGTCCTGGTACATGCCGAGTTCGTTGCTTTGGTGATCGCCGATGTCCTGGCCCGCCTCGCGCATGCTCTTCAGCATCATCTGCAGGAACAAGGCGTCCACCTGCTCGGCGACCGCGTGAATCGCCTGCGGCGAATGCGGGTCCGCCTTCAAGCCGGCAAGACCGTTCAAATCGCTGTAGGTGTTGGCGTTCGCCACCGCCAGCGAGACCGAGGTCGACGGCAGGTCGAGTTTCGCCATCTAGATCACGATCAGCTGGGCGTGCAACGCGCCAGCTTCCTTCATGGCCTCGAGTATCGCCACCAGGTCGCTGGGCGCCGCGCCGACATCGTTGACCGCGCGCACGATCGCATCGAGTTTGACGCCGGGATCGAACAGGAACATGCGTTTGTTGCCCTGATCGACCTGGATGGTCGAGTTATTGACGACCGTCGTCTGACCGGTCCTCGAGAACGGTGAGGGCTGACTCACAGATTGCTGCTCCTTGACGCTCACCGACAGGGTGCCGTGCGACACGGCGACCGCGCTGACGCGCACGTTGCGGCTGATCACGATCGTGCCGGT
>JABEVI010000106.1 GCA_013044085.1 Steroidobacteraceae bacterium | reverse complement strand
CGGAAGAGTCCTTCGGCCTGGTCCGAGGGCAGAATCACCTCGAAGCCATCTTCGCCGGTGTAGCCGGTGCGGGAGAGAAACCAGCCGCCGATCGGTCGCGCAAAAAAAGGCGGCAACGCGAGCGCGCCGGCCGCCTCGGCGGGGCCGAGCAGCGCCACGGTCCTCGCGCGCGCCTCCGGCCCCTGCACCGCGAGTATCGCGAGATCGGTGCGCTCGGTGACCGCGACACCGTATTCTCCCGCCAGGCCGCGGATCCAGGCTAAATCCTTGTCCCTCGTACCCGCGTTGACGATGAGGCGAAACGAGTCTTCGGCGCGAAAGCACGCGAGGAGGTCATCGATGACGCCGCCGGTTTCGTTCAGCATGCAGCTGTAGAGCAGCTTGCCGGGAAGGCGCAGGCGCCCGACATCGTTCGCGAGCAACCGCTCAAGGAACGGCCGCACCCGCGCTCCGTCGAGATCGACGACGCCCATGTGCGAGACGTCGAACACGCCGGCCGCGCGCCTCACCGCGTGATGTTCCGCGAGTTGTGAGCCGTACTGCAGCGGCATGTCCCAGCCGCCGAAGTCGACCATGCGTGCACCGAGTGACCGGTGCAGATCGAAAAGAGCAGTCCGCCTTGCCATGGACCTCTCCCCAATACCGCAAATTTCGCTATTTCACGAAGGCATCGTCGATCGCACGTGCGTAACGGTCGTTCGCGGTCAACGCCGGCAGTCCGAGCGCCTCTTCGATCGTACGCCCGGTGCTGTAGTGATCGTAGCGCACGCGGCTGACGAAGCCACGGCGCACGCTGCCGCGTGAGCCAACCAGGATCGTCGCCACGTGATTGGTCTTCAGCGACGAGGATTCGTCCCAGGTGAGGATCAACAGCGAGCGTTGAGTGCGCCAGGCAGCGGAGGCGAACACGGGTGCGAGCGTGCGCTTCAGCCAGGCGTCCTGCACCTGCAGACTGTGCGGCGAGCCGTTGCCGGCGTCCTCACCGTCATCGTAATCGTCGGCGGCGATCCAGGCGAAGACCGGCGTCGTCGCGGTGCTCGCGAGATCCTTCACCAGCTGCGTGGTGTCGAACAAATGCGCGCGGCAACGCACCGGATTGCCCAGCACGTCGTTGTAGTTGACGAACGGCGCATCGTCCGGCTCGTAATATTTGTCGAATTTCGTCGTCGTGTTGCAGGGTGTCCCCATGCCCTGCTCGTAGGCTTTCCAGGTCTTGCCGGCCGCCTCGAGCGTGTCGCCGATATGCCGGACCGCGAGGTGCATGTGCGGGAAATAAACCGCGCCACGCACCGTCGCGGCGCCGTCGGCGATCGCGAGGTAATTCTCGTCGCTCGGGTGATACACGGCCTGGTAGCGCGCGAGCAGCGTGCCGCGTGCGGCGAGATCGTTGATGAAGGGCGCATCCCGCCTGTCGCCGATCACCTGCTGGTAGCTGGTGTTCTCCATCATGATCAGGAAGACGTGCTCGAAGCGTGGCACCCGGGAGGCGGGCGCCGCGGGCCGCGGCAGCGCCGTCGGCGGCCGCAGAGCGAGGCGCAATCCTTCGGCGTAGGCGGCACCGAGCGCGGCCTCGCGGTTCGCAAGCCGCAGCACGACCCTCAACGTGCGCGTGCCGCGCGGGATCCTGCCGTGGGTGCGCCGCCGGGCAATGGCGCCGTGGGCTGTTGCGACGGGGCTTGCCAGACGCACCGATCCGGAAAGCGGCCGCCCGGCGGCATCAGCGAATATCAGCGTCAAATTCGATCGTGCATGGTCCGTGCCGCTTGCTCCGAGCGCTGCGGAAAGCGCGTAGGAGACCCCGCCGCGGTCGATCGCGGCGCCGAGCGACTGCAAATCGATCAGACGTTCGAGCGTCGAGGATCCGTAGGGTCCGGCAGCGATGCGCGGTGCCATGGCGCCCGCGGCGCAGAGCAGCTGCGGGCTGCCGTCGAGCGTGATCCAGCCGGGTACCGTCGTCGATGCCGCCGGATCGGTCGTGCAGGCGCTCGTGTCGGCGATGCCGATTAGATTGCGCGGCGCGGCGGCCGCGCCCGGATGTGGCAGCAGGGCGGTGACGGCGAGCAGCCCGCCGGCGAACGCGCGGGCGATCTGAGGTCTCATGGCGCTCGAGGGTGAAGTGATGATGCCTGCCATCATAGCAAACGCGGTACGATGGGAGCATGAGCGATGCCAGCATCGAGGGCTTGACGGTCGCGTTGCGCAAGTTTGCCGAGGAGCGCGACTGGGATCAGTTCCACACGCCGAAGAACCTGGCGACGGCGATGATCGTCGAGGCCGGGGAACTGCTGGAGCACTTCCAGTGGATGGACCGCGGCAACCGCGAGGACTTCTCCGCGCGTCAGCGGGAGGTGGTCTCGCTGGAAATGGCGGATGTGTTCTTGTACCTGATCCGGCTCGCCGACAAGCTTGGTGTCGATTTGATCGACGCGGCGCTGCGCAAGCTCGAGGTGAATGCGCTCAAGTACCCGGTGGCGCTCGCCCGCGGCAACAGCAAGAAATACACCGATCTGTAAGGCTCGGCGCGTTCCTAGAATTTCTTGTAGAAGCCGACCGATAGTCCGCCGGGCAGGATTCCGACCATGATCGGCACGCGTCGTGTCGTCGCCCAGTAGCCGAATGCGGTGCCAATCACGTAGCCCGTGAGCACGTCCGTCTGCCAGTGTGCCTGGCTCTTCAGGCGGGCGAGCGCATCGTAGACCGGCAGGGCTTCGAGCGCCCAGACCCAGGGATGCTGTTTGTGGTAGTTGACGATGAAGGGGGTCACGAAGCTCGCTTGCAGGGTGACTTCGCCGCTCGGAAAGCTCTGGCAGCAACTGCCTTGAAACCACGCGTTCGGCCCGCGACCCTGGTACGGGCGCGCGCGGCTGAACGTGTATTTCAGCGCGGTGGCGCCGAGGCCCGCGAAGATCGAGGCGTCGGCGCTTTGCCAGAAGGTGTGGCCCAGCTTGTTGCCGTTGCCGTACCAGAGGCTGCCCGCCGCCTCCAGGGCGACGACGCCGAATTCGAGCGTCGTCTGATCGCTGCGCGCCCAGATTCCGCTCTGGTCGAGCGCCCACTCGTGGTCGATGCCGATCGGACCGCCGCCGGCGCGGGCGTGCGGGGCGATGAGCGTACACGCGAGCAGGCCCGCGCAGAAAACAACGGCTTTGTGCCAGGCGCTTCTCGACATCACAGCCTCTCCCCTCGTCATGATCGCGGCGTCAATCGCCCGGGGCTTCCAGCAAGCTCTTGCCGCGCGCCGCCTTGGCGGATTTGGCGGCGTCGAGAATCACCTGCTCGAGCACCGCCAGGTAATCGAAGTAGCGCTTGCGACCAGCCGTGGTAAGCCGGCAAACCGTCTGCGGCCGGTTGCGCTCGATCTCCTTGGTGATCGCAACGATCCCCTCGGTCTCGAGGACCAGCAGGTGGCGGCTGAGGTTGCCGTCGGTCAGTCCGCACGCCTGTTTCAGCGTGCGGAAAGACAGGCCCGCCGGATGCGCGACCAGGGAGGTGAGCAGGGACAGGCGCGCGTGCTCGTGGATCACGCGGTCGATCCCCTGATAGGCGAAGGGGTGCTCGGCCGGCGTCTTGCGGTGACGGTCAGGCATCGACGCTACGGTAACTGATTTGCAGCACGCTCGCGAACAACAATTGTCCGATGCCGAAAGGGATGCCCATTTCCCATGGCGACAGGGCCCGCGCACCGTCACCGACCGCGAGGCAGACGAGTCCCGCGCTCAGGTACCAGGCGCCGACGATGAACATCGGACGCGGCAGGAAACGGCAGGAAGCGAATATGCCGAGGCTGAATATCAACTGCCAAAGGCCCGGCAGCATCCACAGGTTGTGCGGTGCGAAGCGCGCGAGCACCGTCGTCAGCAGAAAGCCGGTCACGAACGCCGGGATGATCTGTTCGGCGGCCGAATGCATCATCTCCTTGGCGAACCCGGTGTGCATGCGTTGGGTGCGGCGTATTGTTTCGCCGCCGGTGAAGATCGCCGCCACGACGGCCGTTGCGAGCCACGTGACCAGGAAAGCCCACACGTCACGAGTCCGGTCGTCAGTCCAGCGCGCCTCGATGGCGGCGACGGTGAGCGCGAGCAGTCCGGAGGCGGTGAGCGAGGCGGGCCCGTAGCCGCGAAACTGGGTGCCCCTGGCGATTTGGCCGCGGATCGCGTGCAGGTCGGCCAATGCTTCGCGAAACTTTCTCATGTTGACATGGTCCCACTTTGCGGGACAAAGTAACCTCGGTATGAATGGTTTCTCAGGCCGGCGATTATCGCACCGGTTTCATCGAGACTTCACGTGTCTCGCAAACCTCAAGTTGTGTGTGGGAAGGTGAAGTAGTGTCAAGATCGAAATTCGGTTTTCTCGCGGCGCTCGCCGGGTGCGCGCTGTTCGCCGCACCGTCGTTCGCCGTCGCGCCATCG
>JABEVI010000105.1 GCA_013044085.1 Steroidobacteraceae bacterium | reverse complement strand
GCGGCAGCGAACCGTCCGCCACGGTGACCGTTTCGTAGGCGATCGCGGTTGCGCCCGACTTCATCAGCGCGAGCGCCTGGTCGCGGTCGGCCGCCAGGTGCAGATAGGTGAACAGCGTTTGGCTCTCGCGCAGCATCCGGCATTCCGCGAGCTGCGGTTCCTTGACCTTGACGACGAGGTCGGCCCACGCGAAGATCTTGTCCGCCGCCGCCGCGATGCTCGCACCCGCCGCGCGGTAGTGCGCATCGTCGAAGCCGATGCCGGCACCGGCACCGGCCTGCACCATGACTTCGTGGCCGGCGCGCACCAGTTCCGACACGCCAGCGGGCACGAGACCGACGCGATATTCGTGGATCTTGATCTCCTTCGGTACGCCTATCTTCATGGTCTGCTGTTCCCTCTAATTGAAGTTTCGTGGTTGGCCGATCGACGCTTAAGCTTAGGGGTGCGCCGCGCCGGGGATCTGCGAAATCAGGCGCGAATTGCCTCCACGATGGCAGAAAATTCGACAATTGCCGTTAAATGTGCAATAAAATGCGGGTTATGAAGCTCGATCGATATGACCGCGCGATCGTTCGCGCGCTTCAGCTCGATGGTCGGATCACGAACAATCACCTGGCCGAGACGGTGAATCTGTCCGAATCGGCATGCCTGCGGCGCGTGCGCGCGCTCGAGGAATCCGGTTTCATCGAGGGTTATACGGCGCTGATCAATCAGTACAAGGCCGGTTGTCCGGTCAGCGTGTTCGTCAACATCACCCTCGAGCGCCAGGAGCAGGCCCATTTGCGCGCCTTCGAGGAGGCCGTGCGCCTGGTGCCGGAGATCATGGAGTGCTACCTGATGTCGGGGGAGTACGACTATTTGCTGCGGGTCGTGCTCACGGATACGGCCGACTTCGAACGTCTGCACAGCCAGCACTTGACGCGCCTACCGAACGTTGTGCGGGTGCATTCCTCGTTTGCCTTGCGCACGGTGCAGAAGTCTCGCGAATTGCCTGTGCGCTGAGCCCGCATCGGCGCAACCAAGCGCAGTTCACGGCATCGGCTTGAGCGACAAGCTGAAGGCGATGCCGACGTCGTTGCCGATCCAGGTGGTGTTTTTCCACTGGCCCTGGCCGACGCCGAAGTCGAGCCGCTCGAGTTTCGCGGTGCCTCGCAGGATGGCCCCGCCCGGCGTTGGCGTGAACGTGAACGCGATGGGGACGGTTCGTGCGACGCCGCGAAGGCTCAGCGTGCCGGTTGCCGTGAAGCCGGCGCCGGTTTTGGCAAAGGCCCGGGTGACGTATTCAGCCGTCGGGAAGCGGGCGACATCGAAGATGTCCGTGCCACGCATCGCCCCGTCGCGATCCTTGTCTTTCGAGTCCGCCGAGGCCACCTCGATCACGACGTCGAAGCGCGAGTCGGCAAGATCGGTCGGCGCAAAGGCTATCGTCGCGGTGAAATGCTGGAACAGCGCGGTAAACGGCGCTCCCGCCTGCGTGCCCGTGAATTCCAGTCGACTGTGCGCCGCGTCGAGCGCGTAGTGCAGCACTGCCGCACCCGCCGGTGCGGCGGCCGCGAATAACGCCGCCGCGACCGCGGCGAATATCCGTGATTTGCTCTTCATGGATTGTTTCTTCATGCTCATGTTCCCCTGCGCCAGAGTGGCAGCATGCGCAGCAGCACGCCGTCCTTGTCCCAAAAATGATGCTTCAGCGCCGCCAGCATGTGCACTATGGCCACGACCAGCAACAGTTCGGCCAGCAGATGATGCGTCTCCCTCAGCGCCCGGAACGCCGTGTCGTCGGGACCGATCAGGTTCGGCCAGGTGAACACGCCGAACCAACTGACCGAATAGTTCTTTGCCGAGGACATCAGCCAGCCGGTCAGCGGCATGGCGAACAACAACACGTACAGTGTCGCATGCATGGCCTGCGCCGCGCGTCGGTTCGTCCGTGTCATCTCGGCCGGCAACGGCGGCGCGGGATGGAACGCCCGCCAGGCAAGCCGCAGCAGCGCAAGCACCAGGATCGTCATGCCGATGCTCTTGTGCCTTGCGAGCAGGATCAGCTTCTCCATGCCGAGCGGCAGTCCCATGGCGATTTTGCCGAGCACGAACTGGGCAACGATCAACGCGGCGATGATCCAGTGAAAGGACTGCGCCACCGCGCCATAACGGGTTCGTGGTTCTGCGGTTGGCATGATCACTCTCGACGCGCACACTGGGGACTGAAGTCTAGCAATTCGGTGATTCGATGCCATGGCGAAAAATCGCGGCTGTCGCCGCACTCACGGCCCTGATCGCGGGCTGTTACTCTCCCGCGCCGCGTCCCGGCGCCGCCTCGAGCGCCGCGCCCGCGCCCGCCGCGGCAAATCTCTACCGGATCGACGCGCGTCGATCCTCGCTGCGCATCCTCGTCTACCGGGCGGGGCCGATGGCCGCGCTCGGCCACGATCACGTGATCACCAACGACGCGCTTTCGGGCTGGATCAGGCTCGCCCGTCCGCTCACCGCGTCGACATTTCGCATCGTCGTACCCGCCGCGTCCTTTGTCGTCGACGACGCCGCGGCCCGCCGAGCGGCGGGCCCGGACTTCGCCTCGACAGTGTCCGCGAGCGCCAAGCAGGGGACGCGCAAGCACATGCTCGGCAGCGCGCTGCTCGATGCCCGGCGGTATCCGCTGATCGTGGTCCGCAGCATCGCGATCGACGGTGAGGCGCCTCGCCTGCGCGCCTTGATGGCGGTGCGTGTCGCCGGTCACGAGGCGAGGATCTCGGTGCCGTTCGAGTTCAAACTCGGCCGCCGGCGAGTGGTGGCGTCGGCGAGCTTCGCTCTACGGCAGACCACGCTGGGCCTGACCCCCTACAGCGTGATGCTCGGCGCCCTGCGGGTACGCGACGAAATCCGGCTGAAGATCGCGATCGTCGCGAAGCGACGCCGCGAGCACGTCGCCTGGAACCGGTTCGAACCGGTGACTCACGCGATGCCGCCCACGCAAACGTACTTCATCTCGGTGTAGTCGAGGATGCCGTACTTCGAGCCTTCGCGGCCGGTCCCTGATTCCTTGACGCCGCCGAACGGCGCGACTTCGGTCGATATGAGCCCGGTGTTCAAACCGACGATGCCGTATTCCAAAGCCTCCGAGACCCGCCAGCTGCGCGCCAGATCTCGCGTGAAGAAATACGCGGCCAGGCCGAATTCCGTATCGTTGGCCATCGAAACCGCCTCGGCCTCGGTGTGGAACTTGAACAGTGGCGCGACCGGTCCGAAAGTTTCCTCGCGCGCGATCACCATGGCCGGCGTCACCTCGGTGAGCACCGTGGGTTCGTAGAACGTGCCGCCGAGAGCGTGGCGTTTGCCGCCGATCGAGAGCTTCGCGCCCTTCGCGACCGCGTCGGCGACGTGTGCCTCGACCTTGGCGAGCGCCTTCGAATCGATCAATGGCCCCTGGTCCGTTGCGCCCGCGAGGCCGTCGCCCACCTTCAGGACCCCGACCGCGGCGCTGAGGCGTGCGGCGAATTCCGCATAGACCCCGGCTTGAATCAAAAACCGGTTCGCGCACACGCAGGTCTGACCGGTGTTGCGGTACTTGCTGGTGATCGCGCCCTGCACCGCGGCGTCGAGATCCGCATCATCGAAGACGATGAACGGGGCGTTGCCGCCCAGCTCCATCGAGATCTTCTTCATCGTGCCCGCGCATTGGGCCATCAGCTTCTTTCCGATGGCGGTCGATCCGGTGAACGTCAGCTTGCGCACGAGCGGATTCGAGGTCATCTCGCCGCCAATCTCGGTCGCGGCTCCGGTGAGCACGTTGAAAACGCCTTTCGGAATGCCGGCCCGATCGGCCAGTTCCGCCAGAGCGAGCGCTGAGAAGGGCGTCTGCGGCGCCGGCTTGCAGACGAAAGTACAGCCGGCGGCGAGCGCCGGTCCGGCCTTGCGGGTGATCATCGCGGCCGGGAAGTTCCAGGGCGTGATGGCGGCAACCACGCCGATCGGCTGGCGCAGCACGAGAATGCGCTTGTCGGCCTGGTGCGAGGGGATCACGTCGCCATACACGCGCCGGCCTTCCTCGGCGAACCACTCGATGAAGGTCGCCGCATAGGCGATTTCGCCCTTGGACTCGGCGAGCGGTTTGCCCTGTTCGGCGGTCATCAGCACCGCGAGATCTTCCTGGTTCGCCAGGATCAGCTCGTGCCAGCGTCGCAGCAACGTGGCACGTTCCTTTGCGGTGCGGGCCGCCCAGCCCGCAAAGGCTTTCGCTGCCGCCTCGATCGCCAGCTTGGTTTCGGCGGCGCCCATGTTCGGGACGGAACCGAGAACCTCGTGGGTCGCCGGATTATGGATGGGCGTCGTCGCGCCGCCGCTCGCCGGCAGCCAGCGGCCGTCGACGTAGCAGGATTGACGCAACAGGTTCTGATCGCGCAGCTTGATCATCATGGATTCCCCGAGGCGAGCGAACTCAGCCCACGTGCAGGCGGAAGAAATCGAGGCTGCGTTCGAGAGCAAGCTTCGCGCTCGCCGGCTCGTAGCTCGATCGGTCGGTGCAGTTGAAGCCGTGCTCAGCCTCGTAGAGGTGGAAGATACCGGAGGGATTGGCGGCCTTTACCGCCTCCACTTGTGACAGCGGAATGTGCGTGTCCTTCTCACCGTAGTGGAACATGAGCGGGCAGCGCGGCTTTTCAGCCAGGTGCTGCGCCGTGCCGCCGCCATAATAGGATACCGCGGCCGCGATCGGCAGACGGGCGGCGGCGAGGTAGGCCATCGTCCCGCCCCAGCAGTAGCCGACCACACCGACCTTGCCGGCGGTCGCGACGCGTTCGACGGCGGCGCGAAGGTCGAGCATCACGAGGTCGTTCGACATCTGCTGCATGTAACCGAAGCCCCTGGGAATGTCGGTGTACGGCACATCGACGTCGCGTTCGACACGATCGAAAACCGCCGGTGCGATCGCGAGGTAGCCGGCATCCGCGTATTGATCAGCCACCGCGCGGATGTGGCG
>JABEVI010000104.1 GCA_013044085.1 Steroidobacteraceae bacterium | reverse complement strand
GCTGAGCGGTGGTTGGCGGCGCCTGCCCGCGTCGTCGTCCGCGGCATCGGGCGAACTGCGATGCGGCCTTGCGCACCTGGCGTGTAATTGCTTCCTTCAGGAGCGGCTCCGCTCTTCCCACCCCGTTATTCATATAAACAATGGATTACCGTGATCCGACTGTACCATCTAGCGCAGCAAAGACTCGGCCCGTATGCTGTACTGAGTCGGATCAACAGGAGACAGGGTATGGCGAAGGTTCTGGTGCTCTATTACTCGTCCTATGGACATATCGAAACCATGGCGAATGCGATCGCCGAGGGGGCACGCGCGGCCGGTGCGACGGTCGACATCAAACGAGTCCCGGAAACCGCGCCCGCGGAAGTGGCGAAGGCCGCCCACTTCAAACTCGAGCAGAGCGCGCCGGTCGCGAAGATCGACGAACTCGCCGACTACGATGCGATCGCGTTCGGCACGCCGACCCGATTCGGGCGCATGGCCTCGCAGATGGCGAGCTTTCTCGATCAGGCCGGTGGCCTGTGGATGCGCGGCGCCCTGCACGGCAAGGTGGGGTCCGCGTTCACCTCGACGGCGACCCAGCACGGCGGTCAGGAGATGACGCTGTTCTCGGTGATCACGAATCTTTTGCACTTCGGCATGACGATCGTCGGCCTGCCCTACAGCCATCAGGGCCAGATGCGCATCGACGAAGTCGTCGGCGGCAGTCCCTACGGCGCGACGACGATCGCCGGTGGTCGCGGCGAGCGCCAGCCGAGCGCCACCGAACTCGAGGGCGCGCGCCACCAAGGCCGGCTGATCGCCGAGACCGCCGCCAAGCTATCGGCAAGCTAAGCCGGGGCGGCTGGTATCGGCGGCGCCGGCCAGCGCTGCGGATAGAGCCGCAACTTCGAGGTGTCGTAGCCGAAGGTGGCGACGATGTGCCGCAGTCGCCGGTACTCGCCGACGCTGATCGCGGGCGTGCGCGCCATGATCCACACATAGTCGCGCGCATCACGGGCGACGATCGTCTCGCCGTAGTCCTTGCTCAGGTAGGCGATCAGGTACTGGGCCTTGATGGGCCAGATGAACTGCATCGCCCAGCGCGCATTGCTCGCATGGTCGACAACCCAGCCGCGCGGGCGCAGGGTCTCGACGGCACCATCGAAGCCGCCCTTGCGGAACGTGTAGGTCGTGCCGATCGTGCCATCGGCGCGCAGGCGGTAGGACTCGACCGCATCGTAGGCATTCTTGTCGATGAACGTCGGGATCGCGGCGATCACGTACCACTTGCCCATGAAGCGCGGCAGATCCACGTGCGCCACGGTGGCGATCGGCGTCAGGCGCTGCGTCGAACACGCCGCCAGCAGCAGCGCGGCGAATCCCGCCGCGAGCGCCGGCAGCGTCCCCGTTCTCACTGGATCGGGCCTAGGAAGTCGCGCTTGCCGATCTCGACACCACCCTCACGCAGCAGCGCATAGGTCATCGTCACGTGAAAATACAGGTTCGGCAACGCGTACAGGTTCAAATAGGACAGTCCCGTGAACTTCAGCGTGCGTGTCGGAAACGTCAAGACGATCTCGCGGTTCTCGGCGCCGTCGAACTGTTCGCGCTTCACGGACTGCAGAAATTCGACCGTTTTGGCGATGCGCGCCTTCAGTTCCGCAATCGTCTTTTCCGTATCCTCGTGCTTCGGCACCTCGACGGCGGCGAGTCGCGCCGCGGCACCCTTGGCGCCGTCGCAGGCGATCTGCACCTGGCGCGACAGCGGCAGCATGTCTGGAAACAGCCGCGCCTGCGTGAACACCAGCGGCTCGATCTTCTTCGCCTCGGCGTGCTCGGCGGCCTTGTCGAGCAGCGTCGACAGGTTCGACAAGGCGTGGATCATCACGGGAACCGACATGTCGAACAGTGAAAGGCTCATCGTAAGGTATCTCCATCAAGTAACGAGAAATCGTCTCGCGGCGCCCCGGACAATGATACCGTGTCTGCACCCACCCCGGAGCATCGTCCCATGGAAGACAAGAACCCATCGCCATTCTCGGCGTTCCCGCGACCGCCGGTCGACGAGCCTTCGATGGACTTTCGCGCCCGCATGCTCAGCCGGCAGGCCGAAGCCGCCGCGCGGCGCCAACTCGGCCTCGCGGAGCAGTGTTCGACGCGCAACAGCGCCGAAGAACGGATCCGCATCTGGGAGCGGTTGCACGAGATCACGTTGCCGCGCGACATGGCGCACCGCTTGATCGAGGTGATCGCCGCCGACACGGGCCTGAGCGGCGAAGCGGTGCGCGAGGAGCAGTCGCGGCGGGCGGCGACGAAAAACCCGGCGTAGACCGCGCACGGAAAATTCAGCGGCGCAGGAAATACGGAATGGCGCTGACGGTGACGCCGATACCGACCAGCAGATACGGATTCGAGACGGCGAAGGTGTAGAGGATCAGCACCAGACCGCAGAACAGCGGCACCGGCGAGTGCTGCTTCTTGCCGTAGATGAAATAGCCGGTGCCGATCGAGCCGAACAACAGCCCCCACAACAGCTGCGCCTCGCTCACGGCTCGGACCTTTGCACGCTGCGCCTCATTCGAGATGGTTCATTCGATATAGCGGGCCGGGGTCCTGGCGCGCACCTCATCGGCGCCGATGCCCGGAGCGCGCTCGGCGAGGCGGAACGGCGCATGCCGCGACTCGCGCGTGAAGACCGCGATCTCGGTGATCAGCATGTCGACGACGTTCGTGCCGGTCAACGGCAGCTCGCAGCGGGGTTTGAATTTCGGCGCGCCGTCCTTCGAGGCGTGTTCCATCACGACCACCACCCGCTTGACACCCGCGACCAGGTCCATCGCCCCGCCCATGCCCTTGACCATCTTGCCGGGGACCATCCAGTTCGCCAGATCCCCGCCTTCCGAGACCTCCATCGCACCGAGCACGGATAAGTCGATGTGGCCGCCGCGAATCATCGCGAAACTGTCCGCGGACGAGAAATACGAGGTCGTCGGCAGCGCCGTCACGGTCTGCTTGCCGGCGTTGATCAGATCCGCATCCTCCTCGCCCTCGTATGGAAACGGGCCCATGCCGAGCATGCCGTTCTCGGACTGCAGGACGACCCGCATGTCGGCCGGAATAAAATTCGCAACCAGCGTCGGGATGCCGATGCCGAGATTCACGTAGAACCCGTCCCGCAGTTCCCGGGCCGCACGGGCGGCCATCTCCTCACGTGACCACGGCATCGAGGCCTCCTGGACGCTTGCGCGTCGTGCGCTTCTCGATCAACCGCGAATAGCGGCTGCCGAGCAAGATTCGATCGACGTAAATACCCGGCGTGTGGATCTGGTCCGGATCGATCTCGCCGGGCTCGACCAGGTGTTCGACCTCGGCGACCGTGATGCGCCCGGCGGTCGCCATCGGCGGGTTGAAATTGCGGGCGGTCTTTCGATAGACGAGATTGCCCTCGGTATCGCCCTTCCACGCGCGCACCAGTGAGATGTCCGCGGTAAGACCGGTCTCGAGAATGTAGGTCTCGCCGTCGATGACACGCTGCTCCTTGCCGTCGGCCACCAGGGTGCCGGCGCCGGTGCGGGTGTAGAACCCCCAGATCCCGGCGCCGCCGGCGCGGATGCGCTCTGCGAGCGTGCCCTGCGGGTTGAACTCGAGCTCCAGCTCGCCGGCGAGGTACTGCCGCTCGAACTCCTTGTTCTCGCCGACGTAGGAGGAGATCATCTTGCGAATCTGCCGGGTGCCGAGCAGCATACCGAGGCCGAAGCCGTCGAGTCCGGCGTTGTTGGAGATGACGGTGAGATTGCCGACGCCGAGCTCGCGGACGGCGTCGATGAGGTGCTCCGGCAACCCGCAGGCGCCGAAGCCGCCGGACATCAGGGTCATGCCATCTTTGAGCACATCGCGCAGCGCGCTCACCGCGTCCGGATAAACCTTGGCGCTCGTGCGGCGATTCATGACTCAGCTATCCTTTCGCGCCCGCTTCGGCCGCGTCGAGGGTGTTCGACAGGAGCATCGCGATCGTCATCGGCCCGATGCCGCCCGGAACCGGCGTGATCGCACCGGCCCGCGCAAGCGCCGGCTCATAGTCGACGTCGCCGACGAGTTTGCCCGATTCGGTGCGGTTGATGCCAACGTCGAACACCGCCGCGCCCTCCCGGATCCACTCACCACGGACCATGCCGGGTCGGCCGACCGCGGCAACGACGAGTTCGGCACGCCCAACCTCGGCCGCCAGGTCACGGGTGCCCGTGTGGCACACCGTCACGGTGCAACCGGCGAGCAGCAGCTCGAGCGCCATCGGCCGGCCGACGATGTTCGAGGCGCCGACGACGGTCGCGCGCAGACCGCGCAGCTTCATGCCGTACTCCGCGGCCAGGCGGATCACGCCGTAGGGCGTGCACGGGCGCAGACGCGGCCGCTTCTG
>JABEVI010000103.1 GCA_013044085.1 Steroidobacteraceae bacterium | reverse complement strand
GCCCGCCGTTCCAGGAAGGTCACGCTGGTTTGCGCCGAGCCGACCGCGAAATCCTGAAAATAGCTGCTGTCGCTTACGCTCGCGATGTCGACGCCGACGCGATTGCGGGGGTCGAGGTTGGTGTTCTCGGCGAAGTGCAAATAATCGCGTTCGCTGTGGGTTTGCAGGTCCCGCGGCAAAAAGGTCGCGTCGACCTGGCCGCTCGACGTCGGCGTCAAGTACCGGTACTGGCCGGCCAGATCGACGCCGCGAGCGCTCATGTAGCCGGGCGTGAGCGTCAGATCGTAGTTCGGCGCCAGATTGAAATAATACGGCGAGGATACCGAGTAGCCGTTGTTGCCGGTGTGGGCGAAGCTCGGATACAAGAATCCGCTCTGTCGTTCGCTGCCGAGCGGGAAGGACAGGTAAGGGGTGTAGAAGAGCGGCAATCCCTTGAACACCAGATAGGCGTTGCGGGCCGTCCCCTGCTGCCGGGCCGTGTTCAGATCGATCGAGGTGGCGTGCAGCGTCCAGTCCTCGGCGCCGGCCGGGCAAGTGGTGTAGCGCACCCCGTCGAGCCGCACCGCGCCGTTGGGGCGTACCGCTATCCGCCGCGCAAAGCCGCGTCCGCTGCGGTCGAGCAGCTGAAAGGCGGCATTGGAGAAGCTCGCCCGGCCAGACTGGTCGTAGCTGCCCGCGTCACTTTGCACCCGCAAATGCGGATCGGAGAAGTCGACCGACCCCTTGACCTGGATGCGCCCGGTACGCCGGTCGTAGCTCACGCGGTCGGCCGAGACCCGCCGGGCGTCCTGCAGCAGGAGCACTTTACCGGAGACCACCGCGTTGCCGTCGGCGCCGAGAGTCGCCGAATCGCTCTCGATGTGGATCCGGTGGTCTTGGATCGCCAGACTTTCCGGCGGGGCTGGTGCGGAGGGCGGGGCGGGGCACAGCGTCGCCGCCGCGGCGGAACATGTCGCGCAGATCGAGAGTATGGCGGTGGCGGCGGCGCGGGCGTGATGGACTGTTGGCAAGGGAGATCGATCCGCGATGATGGACGGTTGGGCGCCTGGCCGATGCGCGCGAAACGCGCATTATAGTCGGTATAATGGCGATACCGCATTTGCCAAATGCCCTGACGACGACGCCGTGCCATGAGCGATGAGCGTGCGCACGATTCACGCTTGCGTGAACTCGAACGCTGGCTGACCGAAGATCTCGGATTCGGCGGCTGCCCGATCGCGCCGGCCTCGATGGATGCGAGCTTCCGGCGCTATTTTCGCGTCAAGCGCGATGCGGAAAGTTACATCGTCATGGACGCTCCGCCTGAAAAGGAGGCGCTGGGGCCGTACCTGCGGGTGGCCGGAATGCTGGCGGGACTCGGGCTGAACGTGCCGCGCTTGCTCGCCCGGGATGCCGAACTCGGTTTTGCCTTGATCACCGATCTGGGGGCCCGGCAGTACCTGCCGGAACTGCGCGATGTGGGGCACGCGCAGCGCCTGTATGCAAGCGCGCTCGATGCGTTGCTGCGGATGCAAACGGCGGGTCGGGCGTCCGCGGCCGAATTCCTGCCGCGCTACGACCAGGCATTGCTGATGCGGGAGATGGGATTGTTCGAGACCTGGTTCCTCGGCAGCCATCTGCGAATCGAGATCGATGCGGCGGCACGCGCGATGTTGCAACGCCTGTTCGCGGCCTTGGTCGCGAACGCGACCGAACAGCCGTTCACGTTCGTGCACCGGGACTATCATTCGCGAAATTTGATGGTCACGGAGGAAAATAATCCCGGGATCCTCGACTTCCAGGATGCGCTCTACGGGCCGCTTACCTACGATCTGGTGTCGCTTTTGAAGGATTGCTACGTTGCGTGGCCCCGCGATGATGTGCGTGCATGGGCGCTCGGCCACCGGGATCGGCTGCGTGCCCAGGGTTTTGCCCTTCCGCGGGATGATGGCGGCTTTCTGCGGTGGTTCGACCTGATGGGGTTGCAGCGGCACATCAAGGTGCTCGGCATCTTCTGCCGGCTGTACTATCGCGACGGCAAGCGGCAATACCTGGGCGATCTGCAGCGGGTGCTTTACTATGTGCGGGAGGTCGCGCAGTCGTACCCGCAGACCGTTGAATTCGCCGGGTTCATCGCCGCTCGGGTCGATGGTGTCCTCGGCGCCGCGCAGGCGCGGGCGCAGGCATGAGCGATTCGGTGGCTGGTGAGCGCCCCCGGGCGGCGATGATACTGGCCGCCGGCCGCGGCGAACGCATGCGTCCGCTGACCGATGCGACACCGAAGCCGATGCTCGAGGTGCGCGGCGCTCCTTTGATCGAACACCACGTGCGTGCGCTCGCGCGGGCCGGCATCTCAAGCATCACGATCAACCTGTGCTGGCTCGGCGCGCGCATCCGCGATCATCTCGGCGACGGCGCACGTTTCGGTGTGTCGATCCGCTACAGCGATGAGGCCCCGCAGGCCTTGGAAGCCGCCGGAGGCATCGTGCGCGCGCTTGCGAGCCTTGAACCGGGGCCCTTCGCCGTGGTCAACGCCGACGTCTACAGCGACTATCCGTTCGGCGGCTTGCGGATCGGCGCCGACGTGGACGGCCACCTGGTGCTCGTTGCGAACCCGCCGCAGCACCCGCAGGGAGATTTCGGCCTCGATCGGGGTCGTGCCGTGGCCGGCACATCGCCACGATTCACGTTCGCGGGAATTGCCGTCTACCGCACGGCAATGTTCGCCGGTCTCGGCGATGGCGTACGACCGCTGCGCCCGGTGCTCGTCGAGGCGATGGCGAAGAGGCGCTGTTCGGCGGAACTCTACGAAGGACTCTGGGAGGACGTCGGCACGCCCGAGCGCCTGCGGGCTCTGAACGCCCCTTAGGGTGGGATACAATGGACCATGGCCGACTTCAAGGGCATTCCGATCCACTCGCAGGGTCCGGCCGCGGACGGTGCACCGGCACGACCCGCGGGCGCGGTGCCGAGCGGGGATAAATACACCACGTCGCAGGGTTTTACCGCGGTCAAGGATGGCATCAAGTCCACCGCCCGCGCGCCGGCCGGCGGCGCGGCGCGAAAACCCGCCTGGTTGCGCGCGCGCATGCCGGCCGGCGAGGGCTTTTCGGCGGTGAGGCAAATCGTCCAGGGGCACCGCCTCAGCACGGTGTGCGAGGAGGCGAAGTGCCCGAATATCGGCGAGTGCTGGAATGCCGGTACCGCCACGATCATGCTGATGGGATCCGTCTGTACGCGGGCCTGCCGGTTTTGTTCGGTCGATACGGGCAATCCTCGCGGTTGGCTCGATGCCGAGGAGCCGGCGAACGCGGCCCGTTCGGTGGCGTTGATG
>JABEVI010000016.1 GCA_013044085.1 Steroidobacteraceae bacterium | reverse complement strand
TTATTCTTGCAAGAGTGCGGTCGGCCATCAATCAGAACCGAATTCGACAGTCCATTCTTCCTAGATCGCCAGTCATTGAGGATGCGCAGGTGATTGAGAGGATTCTGCGCCACCTCGGTCTCGACGGTGGTTCAAGTGCTGGAGCGATGGCGCGTGCGCCACCGGCGCAGGCGGGGCTGGTCGATTAAGAGGCGCAGATGCAGTGCCGGGACGCAGGAGGTGGGCCCGGCCGTGGGTGCAAGCACGGAAAACGCACTCTGCAGGGGCCTCGGCCACGCTCATGAAGTGTCCGGAGCGCTGCGCCAAGCCACCCGGCCTCGGTCGAGAACGGGGAATTCGCCGATTTTACCCAACCCAACCCAGTCCAGCGTCGTGAACATTACGAGAGAAGTACGAGAGAAGGTGGTTTATCCTTCCTATGCCCTCGCCGCAGGATGAACCGGAACAGACGCGGGAAGTAGTCGTCGAAATAGGCGCGGAACGCCGCGTCGTCCCTCGACATCAAGCGGCGCACGAGAGCCAGGTCCTCCGTATGCATCGTCAGGTTCGTCCTCACTCGATCGTTACGCCCGTTGGAGGGCCCGTTACGGCGGGATCAATCGCGCTCGGCATGACTTTTTTGAGAAAATTTCGAGTCTTAGGCTTGCGACCGGGTTGCGAGCCATCCGTGGGCACTCGGCTCCCACGGGGGATTTGGCCGCCCGGCTGGTCGCCGGCCATCAACGGGGCGATCGCAGCCAGGCCTCGGCGATCTTGACCCAGGCTGAGGCACCGACCGGGATCGCCGCATCGTTGAAGTCGTAGCTCGGGTTGTGCAGCAGGCAGGGCCCGGCGCCGTGCCCGTCCGGTCGATGCGTCCCGTCGCCGTTGCCGATCAGGAAGTAACAGCCGGGCTTCTCGAGCAGAAAGAAGCTGAAGTCCTCCGCCCCCATCGTCGGTTCGAACTCGTGCACCTGGTCGACGCCGACGAGTTCGGTGAGAACCTGGCGCGTGAACTCGGCTTCGCGCGCCGGATTGACCGTCGGCGGATAGTTGCGCACGAACGAGAACTCGACCGTCGCATCGTGCGCATCGCCAATGGAGCGGGCGAGGTGCTGCATCCGTCGCTCGATCAGATCCAACGCGTCGGCCGAGAACGCACGCACGGTCCCCTGCAGCTCGCAGGTCTCCGGGATCACGTTGATCGCCTCACCCGCGCGCAGCATCGTCACGGAGATGACGCCGGCGTCGATGGGACGCAGGTTCCGGGAAATCACCGTCTGCCAAGCCTGGATGATCTGGCAAGCGATCGGCACCGGATCGATGCCGTTGTGCGGCATCGCCGCGTGGGCACCTCGGCCGCGAACCGTCAACCGGAATTCGTTCGTCGATGCGAACACCGGGCCCGCCTTCAGCGCGAACTGGCCGACCGGCAGCCCCGGCCAATTGTGGGCGCCGAAGATCGCCTCCATCGGAAAGCGCTCGAACAATCCGTCGCGAATCATTTCGCGGGCACCGGCGCCACCCTCCTCCGCCGGCTGGAAGACCAGATACACCGTGCCGTCGAACCGGCGGTGCGCGGCGAGGTGTTTCGCGGCGGCGAGCAACATCGCGGTGTGGCCGTCATGGCCGCACGCGTGCATCTTCCCGGGATGCGCGCTGCGATGCGCGAAGTCGTTGCGCTCAGTGATCGGCAACGCGTCGATGTCCGCGCGCAAACCGACGGCGCGCGGACTGTCGCCCCCGCGAATGACGCCGACGACCCCGGTGCGGCCGATCCCCCGATGCACCGGGATCCCGTAGGACGCGAGGTGCGCCGCGATCCGCTCCGCGGTCCGCGTCTCCTCGAAGCGCGTCTCCGGGTGCGCGTGCAAATCGCGACGGATCGCCTGGAACGTCGCCGCGTCGGCGAGAATCGGTTCGAGCAAGTTCATCGACTACCTCCGGTATGGCCATGTCGCTGTGAATTCAAGGGGCACTGCGCCATGATGTCAAAATACCATGAACGACGAACACGCCAACCGCAGTCTCGCGGTCGCGCCGTCCCTCGGCGTCACGCTCGACCGTGCCCGCATGCCGCGACGCACCAGCGGCGTGGATGCGCGGATCCTCACGATCAGCACCTACGCGCTCCTGATCGGCGTGGCCGCGGCTTACCTCGCGCAAGCGCTGGTCGCTTTGATCGGACTGGTCACGAACCTCGCGTTCTACGGCCGCTGGTCGACCGCGTTCGTCTCGCCCGCGGGCAATCACTTGGGAGCCTGGGTCGTCCTCGTACCGGTCATCGGCGGACTCGTCGTCGGCGTGATGGCGCGTTGGGGATCCCCCGCGATCCGTGGTCACGGCATTCCCGAGGCGATGGAGCAGATCCTGCGCAACGATTCGAAGATCCCGCCACGGATGACGTTGCTGAAGCCGTTGTCATCCGCGATCGCGATCGGCACCGGCGGGCCGTTCGGCGCGGAAGGACCGATCATCGCGACCGGCGGCGCCTTGGGTTCCTTTCTCGGCCAGGTGTTGCACGTCACCGCGAACGAACGAAATGTGCTGCTCGCGGCCGGCGCCGCCGCCGGGATGGCGGCGATCTTCGCATCGCCGATCTCGGCGACGATCCTCGCGATCGAACTGCTGCTGTTCGAACTGCGGCCGCAATCCCTGATCCCGGTTGCGCTCGCGACGGTCGTCGCGACGGGGGTTCGCTATGCGACGATCGGTTTCGACGCGGTCTTTCCGATGCCGCCGATCGCGACACCGACCGGTTCCGCGCTGATCGTCTACGTCGTCCTCGGCGCGTGCGTCGGCTTGTGCAGCGTCGGCGTCACCCGCATCGTCTACGGCATCGAGGATGCGTTCGAAAAGATCCCGCTCCATTGGATGTGGTGGCCGGCGATCGGCGGTGTCGCGGTCGGCGCGATCGGCTACGTCGCGCCACTGACCTTCGGCGTCGGCTACACGAATATTCAGGCCATCGTCTCCGGGCGCTTTGCGTTCGATGCGCTCGCGGCGCTGCTGGTGATGAAGTTCCTTTCCTGGTCGATCGCGCTCGGCAGCGGCACCTCGGGGGGAACGCTCGCGCCACTGTTCACGATCGGCGGCGCCCTCGGCGCGATTTGCGGCCAAGTCCTCGCGGCGCACGCCCCGGGACTCGGCGTCGATCCGAGGATCGCGGCGCTGGTCGGGATGGCGGCGATCTTCGCGGGCGCCTCGCGGGCGCTGCTGACCTCGATCGTGTTCGCGTTCGAGACGACGCGCCAGTTCGCCGGATTGCTGCCCTTGCTCGGGGGTTGCACCGCCGCGTATTTCGTCTCGGTGCTGCTGATGCGAACGACGATCATGACCGAGAAGATCGTCCGACGCGGGACGCGCGTACCCGACGAGGTGGCCGCCGACTTCCTCGCTCAGGTGCTGGTCGCCGATGTCTGTACGCGCAGCGTGCGGACGCTGCGGGATACCGCGACGGTCGGCGAGATCCGCGCCTGGTTCGCCGGCGACGACCCGGGCAGCCAGCATCAAGGGTATCCGGTCATCGACGCCGAAGGCCGCTTGCGCGGCGTGATCACGCGCCGGCAGGTGCAGAACGTGCGACTCGCCGATTCGGTCACGATCGCCGATCTCGTGAACCAGGAGCCGATCGTCGTGCAGGAAAGCCATTCCTTGCGCGAAGCGGCCGATCACATGGTCGCGCACTCGGTCGGCCGCCTCGTCGTGCTCGCCGACGCGGCCCCGCACGCGATGGTCGGCATCATCACCCGCGGCGACCTGTTGGCCGCGCACGCGAAGCGGCTGCGCAAAGCGCATCACGCGGAAACCCACATCCGGCTGGGTCGACGGTGAGCCCGCCCGGCGAAGGCGCGGCGCGGTCTCACCGCGCCGGTCACTGACCGAGGTTCAGCAGCGCGGCGTTGCCTCCGGTCGCGGTGGTGTTCACCGTCAACGTCCGTTCGTTCGCGAAGCGGGCGAGATAGTGCGGACCACCGGCCTTCGGTCCGGTGCCCGAGAGCCCCGCGCCCCCGAACGGCTGGACGTCCACGACCGCGCCGATCATGTTGCGGTTCACGTAGGTATTGCCGACGCTCGTGGCCCCGTACACGCTGCGCCAGAACGACTCGAGGCGCGTTTGAGCGGTGGCCCGGATAGTTCGGACAGAAATTCGTCTGGGATAAGTGGAAGGACCTGCTGATTGATTGCACCCTGCGAGCGGTTCTTCGTCAAGTCTTCGTCTCTGGTGTTTTGCTATCGCTCTACCCCAAGAGCAGTCTGATGCCGAAGGCAGCAGAAGCTCCAGGTTTCTTT